>NZ_JBQKME010000003.1:0-215488 GCF_052115865.1 Fundicoccus sp. Sow4_H7
TATAGTTTTGTCTGGTAACTTAATTATAGTAGAATTCACTGGCTTTTTCATTTTAAACAATAAAAAAGATGTCAGTGAGATTTACTCACCAACATCAAAAATTGGAGAACCAGTATTTTTATTTAATAAATATCTATTCTGCAGATTCTTCAGATGATTCTTCTGTAGATTCTTCTACTGAACTTTCTTCGTCTGTAGATACTTGAGTGCTTTCACTTGAATCATCTACATAAAATTCACTATCTTCTAACGGCGCAAAGATAACGGCTGCAAGCATTCTATCACCAGCATCTCCAGTAGGTTGTGTTTCATAATCGTCAGCTTCGGTATGAACAATCAAAGTCGTTCCGTCTGTATTGTTTAGTGTATTTTCACCTTCAGGATCTAATGTAACGTCTGGAATTTCAATGGTTTCCTCAACTTTTCCATCTTCACCAACTACTAGATTAGGTAGATCACCAGCATGTGGACCTGTTTCACTTTCATTTCCATGTTCAACATCGGTTGGATTAAAGTGAGAGCCAGCATCTTCAAATGTTGGTGCAGTCGCTAAACCAACTTCATGAATATGCATACCATATTCACCTGCTTCTAATCCTTCTAATTTTAATTCTAAAGTAACTTTACCATCTTTATCTTCTCTAAATGTTGCTGTTCCCATTACTTCTTCTTCATTATTAATCACATCAACAACTACTTCAAAAGCATATTCTTCTTCTTCAGGAGTTGATTCCTCATTGGATGTTTCTTCACTTGTCACTTCTTCACTTGATACTTCTTGGCTAGTAGATTCTTCGCTAGCATCTTCATCTTGGGCTAAAATTGCTGAAGAGTAGGGAATAAAACTACCCAGTAGTAGACCTGCACTTGCAATTGATAATAATTTTTTTAATGACATAAAACATTCACTCCTTTAGTTTTATAACTATACCTTAGCATAATAAATTTGAGAAGTCTTGCAAAACGATTGTAAATTATTAGTTAAATTAAATTATATTTTCTTAATAAATTATAAAGATATTTATTATATTTAAGAGCAACTGATATGTTGATTGCATTATTTTAAAAACTACTCAAAGTAATATAGCTATTTAACGGCTGTAAAAGCAATCTGATTTGCTTAAGTTGGATATTCATGTTAAAATATAAACAGTATATTGGTGAGGGCAGTGAGCGGCAACGCTCGCTTTTTTTCATGCTTTATAACTAAATGTAGTAGCAAACTAAGGTGAAAATCTATAAAGAGGTGAATAATGAGTTCTATAGTAGAAAAAGTTCGTCCAATCATTGAACCAATTGTTGAACAGTTTGATTGCTATCTAGTGGACATAGAATATGTGAAGGAAGGTCCTTCTTGGTTTTTAAGAATATTTGCAGATAAAGAAGATGGCGGGATTGATTTAGACGATTGTGCATTAATAAGTGAAGCAGTAAGTAGTCAATTGGATGCTATTCAACCTGATCCTTTTCCTGCTGCCTATTATTTAGAAGTTTCTTCTCCTGGAGCTGAGCGTCCATTGAAAAATGAACAAGCAATTATTGATGTCATTGGTGAATATGTACATTTTGATTACTATGTTCCGCAATATGGAGAAAAAAGTCATGAAGGAACACTTATTGAAGTGCATGACGACAATTATATAATTGAAACAAGAATAAAGTCGGCTATTAAGCAATTGGAAATTCCTAAAACAGCAGTCTCTAAAGCGAGATTAGCAATCAAGTTTTAATTAACATTTGAGGTGATAAAATGAGTACAGAACTTGTAAAAGCCATGCAAGTACTTGAAGAAGAAAAAGGTATTTCAAGAGAAGTTATTAAAAGTGCTCTAGAAGATGCTTTGGAGTTAGCTTATAAAAGAAACTATAACCAAGCACAAAATGTAGAAGTAAATTTCAATAAAGAAAATGGAGAAATTAAAGTTTATTCTGTTCGGGAAGTTGTTGAGACAAATTACGACAGTATGTTAGAAATTTGTTTAGAAGATGCTTTAAAAATTAGCCCTTACTATGAAATAGGGGATAAGATTAAATTTGAAGTAACTCCAAAAGATTTTGGACGTATAGCTACGCAAACAGCTAAACACGTTATTATGCAACGCATTCGTGAAGCTGAAAGAGAAATCATTTATGAAGAATATAACCAATATCAAGATGAAATTTTAACAGGAATTGTAGAGCGACAAGATCACCGTTTTCTATATGTAAACTTGGGAAGAGTTGAGGCTGTAATGCCCGTAAGTGAACAAATCCCTACTGAAAAATATAAAATGGATGATCGTATTAAGGTATATGTAAGTAAAGTTGATAAAACCAGTAAAGGTGCTCAAGTCATTGTTACCCGTTCACAACCTGAGTTTTTAAGACGACTCTTTGAGCAAGAAGTTCCGGAAATTTACGAAGGTATCGTAGAAATTGTCAATATTGCACGTGAAGCGGGAGACCGTTCTAAAGTTGCAGTGCGTTCACGTGATAAAAACGTTGATCCAGTGGGAACTTGTATTGGACCTGGTGGCCAACGTGTTCAATCCATTGTACGTGAGTTAAATGGTGAGAATATGGATATTATCGAATGGAGCGAGGATCCTGTTGAATTTATCAAAAATGCAATGAGTCCTGCTGATGTTGAACAAATTATTTTTGATGAAGCCAACCATTCTTGTATTGTTGTTGTCCCTGACCACCAATTATCTTTAGCAATTGGTAAAAAAGGACAAAATGCACGTTTAGCAGCTCGTTTAACATCGTATAAAATCGATATTAAATCAGTATCATCTTATGCCGATTATGTTGCTGAACAAGAAGCGGCTGAAATTGAACAGATTGAAGTAGATGCTATACAGAATGAAGAATTAGAAGATTTAGCCGTAACAGATGAAGTTGTTAATCTTGATGAAGAGACAGTAGCAGCTGATTTTGATGTAAAGTCTGAAGATTTATATGCTGATGTCGATTATTCATTAGCTAATGATTCAGATGATTTTTATCACACAGGTGATGTTGAAGATTTGCGTATCGAGCAAGAAATCAACGAACAAGAATATACACCTGAAGCAGTTGAAGATGCGATTGAATCAGTTGAAATCGATCGCGAACAAGATTATGATGAACTTGTGGAAGAAGTAGAATATGAAGATTTTCTAGAAGATGAAGAAGTCTAATATTTAAAAGTAGGAGGTCAACGAATGAAAACAAAGCAAACACGTAAAGTTCCAATGCGCAAATGTGTTGTGTCACAACAAATGTTCCCTAAAAAGGAACTTGTTAGAATCGTTAAAAATAAAGAAAATGAAATCTTTATTGATCCTACAGGCAGACAAAATGGCCGTGGTGCTTATATCGGACTCGAACCTGAGTTAGCTAAAGAAGCAAAAAACAAACGGACATTCGACAAGGCATTTGAAATGAAAGTATCAGATGAATTTTATGACGAATTGTATAACTACATTGTGCACCAGAAAGCGCGCAAAGAACTACTATGAGCAATAGACAAAAACAATTGAATTTATTAGGACTTGCTACTAGAGCTCGGAACTTAATTTCTGGTGATGAATTAGTTACGAAGGCTATCAAGCAAAAAAAAGTCTACTTGGTCATTTGTGCAAATGATGCAAGTACATCCACACTTGAAAGGTATCATGAACTTTGTCAAAAGCATCAAGTTAGCTTAAATACTTCTTTTAGTCGAATGGAAATCAGTCAAGCAATTGGTAAGTCACGTTCCATTTGTGCTATCAGTAACCAAGGGATGGCTAATAAATTTCATGAATATATTATAGAATGATCATCACCATACATTAAAATGAACCTATTTTTCTCTAGGTATAAAGAAAGGTGATATTATGACAGCTATTCGTGTATATGAATTTGCAAAAAACCATAATATGAGCAGCAAAGCAATTTTAAATTTTGCTTCTAAAAATGGCATTAACTTTAATAGTCACATGTCGTCTATGACAGATGAACAACAAAATCAATTAAATCAATTATTAAGTAAGCGACAAGTCGTTGCTTCAGACGATAGTGTTGAGAATGAATCAGATTCAAAACAATCAAGAAAAAAATCTGATTCTAATAAAGATTCACATAAAAAACAAATACAAAATCGTTCAAAAAATAATGTAACAGAGGATGAAAACGAAACGAATACAACAACAAATAAACCTAAAAAAGCAGTAAATGCTCAAAAAAATAATGCTGTAGAGAATCAATCAAATAACCAAGAACGTCAAAATCGTTCTAGTCGACGTCGCGGGAGAAATAATCGCAATAGAGGCAACAACAAAAAACAAGTTGCTTCAAAAGGAATTACTGCAAGAAAACATAAAGATTTACCTGAGAAATTAGTTTATACAGAAGGTATGAACATTCAGGAGATTTCTAAAGTTTTCCACCGAGATGCTTCTGAAATAATTAAAAAACTTCTGATGTCAGGTATTATGGCTAATCAAAATCAAGCCTTATCTAAGGAAGTCATCGAACTAATTGCCTTAGAGTATGGAGTTGAGCCGGAAGAAAAAGTGGTTGTAGATAAAGCGGACTTAGAAATTTATTTCGGAGAAAATGAAGATGAAGAGTTATTAACATCACGCCCACCAGTCGTTACAATTATGGGACACGTTGACCATGGTAAAACAACATTGCTAGACCAGTTACGAAATACACGTGTAACAGAAGGTGAAGCAGGGGGTATTACACAACATATTGGTGCTTATCAAGTTGAGATTGATGGCAAGCCAATAACATTTTTAGATACACCAGGACACGAGGCATTTACAACAATGCGTGCACGTGGAGCGGACGTTACCGACATTACTATTATTGTTGTCGCTGCTAATGATGGAGTAATGCCACAAACGGTTGAGGCAATCAATCATGCCAAAGCAGCTAATGTACCAATAATTGTTGCGATTAATAAAGTCGACTTACCTGAAGCCAACCCTGACCGTGTTATGCAAGAACTATCTGAGCATGGTTTAATTCCAGAAGCTTGGGGCGGAGATACCATTTTTGTTCAAATTTCTGCGAAATTCAATCAAAATATTGACGAATTACTAGAAATGGTCTTGTTAGTTGCAGAAGTGGAAGAGTTAACGGCTAATTCAAATCGTTTAGCAGTAGGATCAGTAATTGAAGCCCGTTTAGATAAAGCTCAAGGGGCAACTGCTACACTATTGGTTCAGCAAGGTACACTACGTATTGGAGACCCTATTGTTGTTGGAAATAGCTATGGTAAAGTTAGAACGATGCTAAATGATAGCGGTAGACGTATTCGTTCTGCAGGACCTGCAACCCCTGTAGAAATTACAGGATTGAATGATGCGCCTCAAGCTGGTGATTTATTTGCTGTATTCGAAGATGAAAAATCAGCTCGTTTAGCCGGTATTGAAAGAGCACAGCGTGCGCAATTACAACAAAGAGATTCTACGAAGAAAATAACTTTAGATAATTTATTTGAAAGTTTAAGTGAAGGTGAACTTAAATCAGTCAATGTGATTATCAAAGGGGATGTTCAAGGATCTGTTGAAGCTTTATCTGCTAGTTTGCAAAAAATCGAAGTGTCAGGTGTTCGTGTTAATATCATTCATCAAGCAGTTGGTGCTATTAATGAAAGTGATATTACATTAGCTGCAGCTTCTGGAGCAATCGTCATCGGATTTAACGTTCGTCCTACACCACAAGCTAGAACTCAAGCGTCTGAAGAAGAAATTGATATTCGTCAATACAGAGTTATTTATGATGCTATTGATGAGATTGAAACAGCGATGAAGGGTATGTTAGATCCAGAATTTGTAGAAGAGATTCAAGGTCAAGTTGTGGTTAGAGAGACTTATACTGTTTCTAAAGTAGGAACCATTGCAGGTTCGTATGTTTTAGATGGCTATATTGCAAGAAATAGTAAAGTACGTGTTATCCGCGATAATATCGTACGTTATGAAGGTGAAATTGCCAGCTTAAAACGATTCAAAGATGATGCACGTGAAGTAAGAAAAGGCTTTGAGTGTGGGATTATGATTGAAAATTATAATGATATCGCTGTTGATGACATTATTGAAGCTTTCCACATGGTCGAAGTTAAACGTTAAGAATAATTATTTAAAGGAGCATTCTTATGGCTAAATATCGCGTTGGTCGAGTTAGACAAGAAATTCTTCGAGAAGTAAATAATATTCTCATGCGTGATGTAAAAGATCCTCGTATTGAAGGTATTACAATTACTGATGTTGAATTAACAGGAGATTTACAACAAGCTACTATTTTTTATAGTTCACTTGATGATAAGGCTGGAGCACGCCAAAAAATTGAAGCCGGCTTTAATGCTGTTACAGGGAAAGTTAGAAGTGAGTTAGGCAAACGTCTGACTTTGTATAAAACTCCTGAAATAAAATTTGAACGCGATCGTTCATTTGATTATGGTGCGCATATCGATTCATTATTGAATCAAATTAAACAATCATCTGATGATGAAGATGAAATGTTAGACGAAGAATAAAAAACATCCCGAATTTTTAGTTATAGCAATACGACTAAAAATTCGGGATTTTTTAAAATAATAATTTAAGGAGTTATATAATGGTTGAAATTCGTAAAACTCAATCAGCAAAGGATAGTTTAGAACGTATTGATGCTCTAATTGATGCACATACCCTTGAAAAATTTCCTCATTTTAACAAGGAAGACTTAACTTCCCAACAGATGGCAGTTGAATTATGGGAAGCAGATGTTTTTTTAGGTGGTGTTGCTTTTACCAGACAGTTTGATACGATCCACGTGAATGCTTTGGCGGTAGCAGATGGCTATCGAGAACAAAATTTTGGTTCTTTATTGATGGTGGAATTGGAGAAATATGTTAAGGAAATGGATGTTCATACCATATCTTTATCAACTTTAAATTATCAGGCTTTAGGTTTTTATCAAAAATTAGATTATCAATTAGCTGGTCAAATTCCAGATTATCCAACTCATGGAATGATTAAGTATTTCCTCTACAAAAAGTTAAATAAATCAACTCACACATAGTCATTAGTTGCTATGTGTTTTTTTATGGCATTATCCAATTGCCAACAACATCTTCACTACCTTGATACAAGGCTGTACGAGCTTCTTCTTGTGACAATTCTTTGTCTTCTAAGCTTTTTGGGACAAGATATCTGACATAAAAAATACGTGATTCTTCTGCAAAGCCTAAATCTGCCATTTGATGATTACTCAGTTTATAATGGACACCTTCGCGGTAAGTCTTATCATCTTGTGTAAATTCTACATTTTTAATGGATGTATAATAAGATTTACCATTAACTTCGAAATAATAGTAATTTCCATACTTTCCCAAATATTCAATTTCATCCAAAATTGTTTCTGAATTATATAATCCAAGATTTTCGAAGGAATTTGGAAGATAACCAAGACGATAAAATTGTTTTTCTGAAACAGAATAGGGAAGTGGATCGCTGAAAGCATTTCTTGTATAAGAACGAGTAAGAGGGTTAACATATTGCAATTTATCAATTGTTTCAGCATGTACTTGATAATTTGAATAAGTCCAAAAACCACTAATCATAATAATTAAGGCTGATAAACCAACAATCACTTTGCCAATTGTTCTACCAAAATGAAATATTGTTGAGACCAAGAGAACTGCCGCTATCACTGCAATGATGACTGCAATCCACATATCTTGATAATAAAATTGTTCCATTGCTATCCATTGTTCATACATTTAATGTAGACTCCTTCAAAATATTCTAACAAAATACTTAATGCAAATTATAACATAAACTTAATGTTGTAATGTAGTATTGTAGATATTTATTTGAAAAATATCGAAAGGATTTTGTATAAGGCGTTTTTCATCTGTTATAATGAGATATAATGTTTTTAATGAAAGAGGCGTTGAGTTTGTTAAATGGTGTAATACCTATATGGAAAGAAAAAAATATGACTAGCCATGATGTGGTTTTTAAATTAAGAAAAATTTTAAAACAAAAACGGATAGGCCATACGGGAACACTCGATCCTCAAGTCGAAGGTGTCTTATTAGTGTGTTTAGGGGAAGCAACAAAACTTGTAGAATTGTTAATGGATGGTGAAAAAACTTACGTAGGTGAAGTGACTTTAGGCTATGCAACTGAGACTGAAGATCGATATGGTGAAATTGTTGCCACAAAAGCAGTTACAACCATGATCAATCCTACGGTGATTGATGAAGCTATGAAAACTTTTAAAGGTTGGATTACGCAAGTTCCACCTTATTATTCAGCCGTAAAAGTTAATGGGAAGCGATTATACGAATATGCTCGCGAGAATCAGACGGTTGAAAGACCAGAACGGCAAGTATATATTAATAGCTTTGAGCGCATTGCTGACATTGATTACGATGAAAAGAAGCAAACTCAATGCTGGAAGTTTCAAGTGAGTTGTGGAAAAGGAACGTATGTGCGAACGTTAGCTGTTGATCTAGGAGAAAAATTAGGCTATCCAGCTCATATGTCAGAGTTAACGCGTATGGCTACAGGTGGATTTAATTCAGACCAAAGCATTACGATAGAAGAGCTACAAGAAGCCGTCAATAATAATCGGGTTGAGTCAGTCATTTTCCCTATTGAAGAGGTATTATCGGGTTTTCCTAGGATTATATTGAGTGATGTAGCCTATGCTGATGTCAAACATGGCAAAGTTTTAGCTGATGATTATTTTGAAGCTGGAAATCCACTTCACGAGATGACAGTGTTATGTTATCGTGATAAAGCAATTGCTTTATATCAAGTACATCCTAGTAAAGAACATTTAATCAAACCATATCGAATGTTCATTTCCAATATTAATGAATAGAAAGAGCGAACATATGCAAAAAATATATTTACGACATCCATACGATATTTCAAAAATCATTCAAGAGCCGATTGTGATTGCACTGGGGTACTTTGATGGGGTTCACCTAGGCCATCAGCGTGTCATTGAAATGGCGGTTAATGAAGCACGTTTACGTGGTATAAAAGCGGCTGTCATGACCTTTAGTCAACATCCTAAAATTGTTTATCAAAAAATGAATCCAAAAGAAATGTTCTATTTGTCTGCGAATCCACGTAAAGAAGAATTATTTGAACAAATGGGCTTAGATATTATGTATATGATTGATTATACTTTTGATTTCGGATCACAATCACCTCAAGCATTTGTTGATAATTATTTAGTCGCTTTAAATGTTGAAGTGGTTGTAGCTGGTTTTGACTACACTTATGGGAAACGAGATATAGCTAACATGCAGACACTACCTGAGCATGCCAAAGGGCGATTTGAAATAATAGAAGTACCAGAACTTATTTTACACCAAAAAAAAATTGGATCATCTTCTATTAAAACACTTATAGAAGAAGGAAAGATGGATATTGCTAATGAAGAATTAGGCTATATTTATCAAACATCAGGTGTTGTTATTCATGGTGATAAAAGAGGCCGACTTTTAGGCTATCCAACTGCAAATATCTTAACTAATGAGTTAGAACTTATACCTGCTGTAGGAGTTTATGCTGTTGAAATTGAAATCCATGGACTTTGGTATATAGGAATGGCTTCAATTGGTTATAATATTACCTTTGAAGCAAATCGAAAAATGACATGTGAAGTTTACATTTTAGATTTTAATCAAACCATCTATGGTGAGTCTGTTAAAATTAAATGGCATCATTATTTAAGACCAGAATTAAAGTTTGATGGAGTAGAGGGGCTTATTGCACAATTGGATCAAGATTTAATTGATACCAAAGCTTATTTTAATATTCAAGGAGGCTAGAATAACATGCAAGTTCAAACCCAATTTGTTGATGCTGTTTATATTCATATACCTTTTTGTAAAAAAATTTGTCACTATTGTGCCTTTAATAAATATTTTTATGACGGTCAACCTGTTGACCGTTATCTTAATGGCTTAAATCGAGAAATGGAATTATATGCCATTGAAAAAAGTAGACCATTGGATACCATTTATATTGGTGGAGGTACGCCTTCCTGCCTTTCTATGGAAGAGTTGGATAGTTTATTTGGTAGTATTCACCAACATCTTCCAATTGATGAACGAACTGAATTTACTTTTGAAATTAATCCTGGTGAATTAAGTATTGAAAAATGTGCATTATTGTATGATGCATCCGTCAATAGAATTTCAATGGGTGTACAAACATTTAATGATGATTTACTACGAAAAATTGGGCGAAACCATCGCCATAAACATATTTATCAATCCATTGATTGGTTGCGCCAAGTAGGATTTTCAAACATTAGTATTGACCTTATTTTTCGCTTACCGAATCAATCACTCGCTGATTTTGATGACAGTCTGACCAAAGCGTTAGAACTTGATCTGCCACATTATTCTTTGTATTCCTTAATCATTGAAAATCAAACTGTCTTTCAACAATTGATGCGTGAAGGTAAATTACCTTTACCTTCAGAAGATGTGGATGCAGATATGTTTGAACTGGCGATTAGACGACTGGAAGAAAACCAAATTCATCAATATGAAGTAAGTAATTTTGCAAAAGATGGCTATCAGTCACGACATAATATTAAATATTGGCAGTATAAGCCTTATTATGGTTTTGGTGCTGGGGCTCATGGTTTTCATCAAAATACGCGTTATTATAATCATGGACCTGTCCATCATTATTTAAATAAAACTGAAAATAATGAAAAACCAATCATAAATGAAACTGTTTTAAATCACACAGAGCAAATGGAAGAATACCTATTCCTAACTCTAAGGACCAATAAAGGTTTTTCTTTAAGTGGTTTTTCAAATAAATTTAATGCGTCGGCAATTGAATTATTCGGGACGTTTTTTGAACTACAACAACAAAGAAGATTGCTAAATATTGATGGCGATCGAGTTTATTTAACCAATCGAGGTTTGTTTTTAGCCGATACGGTTTTTAGAGATTTAATCGGTTGGTTGAGTTCTGAAAGGAGTTAAATATGAAATTAAATAAAAGTACTTTGATTTCAATTGCTTTAGTTTTAATAGGAACATTTATCATGTCCATCTCCATCAATTCCATTGTTATCCCAAATAATCTAGGTGATGGTGGTGTAACGGGAATTTCTGTTTTATTATTATATGTTTTCAATATTAATCCATCTTTAACGGTTATTGTTGTCAATGGTTTTTTACTAGCCATTGGATGGCGATATTTATCTAAAGAACTTGTTATCTATACCTTATTATCGGTTGTATCATTATCATTCTTTTTAAACTACCCAATGTTCGGTCCTTTTATACCCGAAAATAGTTTAGTACCACCGATTATTGCAGGTGTATTAACTGGTTTAGGAATAGGTCTGGTTGTTTTAGGAAGAGGGACAACGGCGGGGACAGATATTATTGCCATGCTTTTAAATAAATACCTTGGTGTAAGAATAGCAACTGGTTTAGCTATTTGTGATATTGTTATCGTGTCGTTTAGTTTATATGTCATTGGACTTGAAAGTGGCATTATGACTTACATTACTATATTTATGACCAATCAAGTCCTAAACTTTATCTTAGAAGGATTTAATCCGAAGAAATCGATCTTGGTTATTTCAAATTATCATGAAGAAATCGCTAGTCGTGTCATGACTGAGGTTAATCGTGGCATTACGGTTATTAATGGACATGGTTATTATTCAAGTACAGAGAAACAAATACTTTATATTGTGGTAAACCGTCAACAACTAATGCCAATTCAAAGAATTATACACGAAATTGATACAAATGCCTTTGTGGTTATTTCTGATGTTCAACAGGTTTTAGGTGAAGGCTTTACTTTTTACTTGGATGAAGAGCCCAATGGAAATTAAAAGCTATTAGCATGTATGTTTTAAACGTTTGAATTAATGAATAAAGGATGGAGAAATTGAAGAATTCAAATAAAAAAAATAATTTAAACCGGAAAGTTGTTATAGCAGTAGAAGTTGTCATACTCCTTATTTTATCTGTTGTTCTTATTAATCAATTTACCTCAAGTATGGGAAATTTGCGTTCGGCACAAGCATCAGTGCAAAATATTTATTTGGATAAAGAATTCAAAGAAATTGATCCTAATATTACTCAAGCAGAACTTGATTTGGCCAATGATTTAGTTAATAAAGTAGGTGGATCTAATGGTGTGCTTTTAGATTCTCAACTTGCAACGGCTCAAAATCAATTTAAAGCCATGCAAGAATTGATTGAAGTGTATGATGTTTCCCATCCAAGTGAACTATTTGAAAGTAATGAAATGGGATTAAAAGTTAGCCGCGATGTTGATTTGGATAAAATCAATCAATCAAAAGAACAATTTAGTGAAAATTTAAATGAAACAGTAGTTGATATTGAAGAACATTTGTTATTACTTTTTGATCAGGCATATGAAATTGGATCCAAATTAGATGCCTTAAAAAATATGGTTGAGCAATTACCTAGTCAACCTTCAACCAAAAAAGAACTATTGTCAGCAGTTGAAGCGATACATAAGCTTGAGAATGAATTAAAAATGTTAGAAACATCAGCAGATTTGAGTGAAAGCTATCAAGAGTTAGAAGCATACTGCAATAACTTAAGTCAAATTATTATTGATTGGAATGATCCGATGCAAGAATTAAATCATGAAGATTTAACATTTATTGGAAAAAGTGAAATATTATCTCAATCATTTATTGATACACCACTAAATCAACTGTCAAAAAGAGTGGCGCTAACTTTTGATGACGGTCCGAATGAAGAATATACTCTACAAGTTTTAGATATTTTAGATTATTATGATATTGTTGGAACGTTTTTTGTTATGGGTGCCTATGTTGATGAATATCCGCATGTTGCAAGAGAAATCGTTGAACGAGGACATATTATTGGCAATCATACATATAATCATTTTGATTTAGCCGATTTAAATGACCAGCAAGTTATCGAACAAATAGCTTGGACCCAAGAATCCATTCAAGCTGCTACAGGCATAACGCCTACATTGTTTCGTTTTCCATTTGGGAGTGGCGGACCACATATTTTGAGTTTATTTGAAGAGTTGGAATCTATTTTATGGACCATTGATACGCTTGACTGGGAATCTCATAATGCCGATTTGATTCATCAAACAACGATGGCACAGTTAACACCGCAAGCAATTATCTTAATGCATGATACTCATCAAGCTACACCAGACGCCTTAAAAACATTGATTCCACAGTTGATTGAACTGGGATACACTTTTGTAACACCATTAGAAACAGGAGTCAATCATCCTTATTATTTTGAATACAGTCATCTGTAAAAAAATATTATATATTTCGTTTTAAATTAGACCACCATAATCACTGAACATAAAGTGTTTATGATGGTTTTTAATATACATAAATTTTGGTATCACTTCAGCTATTACAAATTTATATAAGTCTTCTAATTGACACCCAAGTGTATTAAGTGTTTAATACACTCGAGGAGGATCTTATGGAATTTGATAAACACATCCCCATCTATGAACAATTAGTTGTTTATTTTAAACAGTCTATTGCAAGCGGTAAGTATTTAAAAGGAGCAGCACTGCCTTCAAGACGGAGTGTGGCTGCCCAGTTTAAGATTAATCCGAACACGGTACAAAGAGCCTTTAAAGTATTAGAAGAAGAGGGCATTATAGAAACAAAGAGCAACATTCAAAGTACAGTCACAGAAAATCAAGCGATTTTAGATGATATTCGCCAAGATTTTATTCATACGGCGATTGAGACTATGTATGAAACATTGAAACCTTTAAACTTAACAAAAGCCCAATTATTAGGCCAAATTAAGAAAGTTTTAGATCAGTATATGAAGGAGGATGACCATGTTTGAAGTGAAAAACCTAAGTGTTGTCATCAATAAAAAGCCAATTTTAAAGGATATCAATTTTTCAATCGCAGATAATAAGACGGTATTGCTAGCTGGTGTGAGTGGGTCAGGGAAAACAAGTTTAATACAGGCGATTATGCAACTTATGCCGAGAAAAACAGGTAATTTTTTCATTGATACAAGACCTGTTAAACATGAAGACTATCAGAGAATGGTTTTAATACCTGATAATTTACCTTATACAGGCAAACAAACATTGAATGATTTGCTGAATTTTATGAAAGCTTTTTATCCTAATTATTCAGATGAACGGCTTAAGCAAATAAATGAAACATTAAAACTAGACTTAACAAGTCAACTAGCAAATCTTTCAAAAGGAAACCAAGCTAAAGCTAATTTACTTGCTGGTTTATCCGTAGATGCGGATTACTATTTGATGGATGAACCTTTTTCAGGAATTGATTTTATTGCACGAGATAGTATTGTTCAACTGTTTACAACAGAATTATTTATTGATAAAGGGGTTTTACTATCAACCCATGAGATAAATTCAATTGATTTACTGGTCGATGAAGCATTGATCATTCATGATGGTAAAATCGTTCGTTCGTTTGATACGGAGTCTGTTCGAGAAATTGAAGGTAAATCGATTAATGACTATATTCTGGAGGTCTACCATGAATAAATATCTACAATTATTATATTTTGAAGTTGAACGTGGAAAAACATTTTATCGTTTACTTGTTTTGTTTTTTATTGCTATTCAAATAGTCTGTGTATTTTTCACTGCACGTTCATTAATAGTAGAATCTCAACAATTTGTAGAAGGTTTTGAAGCGCCTCAATACACAATTTCATCTATTTTTTCAATATTATGGTATCCCTATTTATGGCTATTAGTATATCTTTTTTTCTTTGTCTACGCTGGTTATAGTTGGCTTAGGGAATGGCTTTTTAAAGGCCAATTCGTAAACCGGCTTCTAACACTACCGACTTCGCGTTTTAACTTATTGTTAGCGAAGTTAAGTCATTTAATTTTAATGTATTTAAGTTTACTCTTTATCCAAATACTGATGGTATACGGAACAGACTTTATATTAGGCCATGTCTTAAGCCAAACTATATTCAAACAAGAGCCGATTTCCTATGTCTTACAATTTGATATATTACAAAATTTTGTTCTGCCAATTAATTTAAATTACTTTTTCTTGATTTTTATCGCTTTACTGTGTGTTTTATCATGGTTTTATCTCATGATGACCATTTTTATTTCATACAGACGCATTAGTTGGCAAAAAGTAATTGTTTATATAGCTGGCATCAGTTTGATTGATATAGGATTATTTATTATATCCTTTGGATTATACGTCTTTTTACCACTTATCTTTTCTGAATTTGTCTTTTTGGTCATTATTATGCTAGCTTTAATCATCATCCTAAATTTCGCATTAACATGGTTTTTGTTAAATCACAAAGTAATGGTGTAGGAGGATAAAGGCATGAATAAAAAAAGAACCTATCTTTTATTGATAATGAGTATAATTGCTCTGGCTTGGTTTGTTATAACAAAACAATTTGTTCATCCCAAAATTGTAGTGACACAGACTGAAGGCGACGAACAAATAGTAAAAGGTTTAACATTAACTGGTTCGCTAGATGATTACGGTAAAACACAAATCATAAGTAAAAACGGTGATATGATTCGTCAACCAACTAACTATCCTTTTAGTTATACAATTGGAAATCATGTTTTAAATAAGCAATCTATTTTAACTGATACTAATGATACAGAAGAAGTTCTATCTTTATTTTCTATTTACAACCGGCCAAGTTTTATTAAAGATTTTCGTCCAATTATAATTGAGGATGATTTTTCATTCTGGCTGCCAACTTTGAAAAGCACAGGTTATGAATTTGGTTTTGTTAACCACATTAAAAAGCAAAGTTTTTCAGGTAAATTAGACTATAAGGGAGATAATGCCTTGTCTTTTAAACAATTTTCCCGCCACGGAGATAATGTCAGTCTCCTGTTTACGAAACTAAATTTTACTCAAGAAGAAGATAAGTACTATATGGTAACTTTATCGACAAAATCAGCTGAAATAGTCAATGAGACTTCATTAACCATTCCCGTAAATGAAAATTATCAGTTATTAAGTTATCATGATTTTCAATTTAAAAACTATCAGCCGGAATCATTTGTCTTATTAGAAACACAAGCAACGATTGATTACCGTTCTGATGCCTACGATAATCGACATTTTAATGTCCAAGAAGCTTATAATGGGGTAGAAGATAAAATTATTTTAATTGATCCCGAAACACTCGAAACGACAAATATTACTTTAACTTCATTTGGTCAAAACCTGCAACAAGCCAAAGAAAATCTATTTGCTATCGAAGATAAAATATTTACGGTCGTATTAGATGACTCGTTTCATTACGAATTATATGAGTATCAGACCGAAAGCGAGCAATTTATAGCTATTGAAAGCTTTTCATCAGACATTGAACAACTAATCGTTAAAAATAAATATCTCCTACTCGTAACAGATTTACAAGCAGGAGACAAACAATTGACTGTTTATCAGCCAAAAACTAGAGAAATTGTCAGTCAAGTTGAAATATCTACCAATCATGCTGATTTTGAGATTCTTGAGCTTTATGTAGACGATGCAATTCTGCTAAGTAAATAGCAACGTTATTTATTAGAATTGGCAAGGGCTTTTGCTTTATTAGTATTGGCAAAATGAAGTTTAGCTGTTTTGAATAGTGCTTTCTCGCCGTATTCATTAATTAATTCTGCTGCAACGAGGTCTACATTCCGTCCAGCTCCACTAGGGAGTTTTTGATTATAAATTTTGCCTAAGTAGGTTAGGGACTCGACAAAGGCTGCACGGGCAATAATGGAAGCACAAGCTACAGCTAAATGATGACTTTCCGCTTTTTTAATAAAATGAATATTGCCTTTGTAAGGGTGAGGTTCATTTTTTAAATATTGATGATAATTTTTTGCAGGAGCAAATTGGTCGATTAAGACACTGTCCATCTTATGTTTTTCTTCGTCACTTAATTGCTCAATTAAAGCTTGTAAAGTTTCATTATGTAAGACGGCTTTGATTTGATTTGCATTCATTGTTTGATTCATCTTATTGTAACGGATAGGGTTACAGTTGGTTAGATGATATTTGACAGTATGCTTCAAATCATTGGCAATACTTGTAATTTGTTTATCAGATAAGAGTTTTGAATCTCTAGCACCGAGTTCTTTGACTAAAGCATGTTGTTCAACAGGCAAATAGACAGCACAAACGGTTAAAGAACCAAAATAACTTCCATTTCCAACTTCATCACTTCCAATAATCGTTGCTTGTTGTAATGATTGAATCAATTCATTTTCATTATTGGAAACTGTTTTACTTGTCTTTTTTGTAGCTGTCATTGTGTCTTTTTGCCATTTTTGAGCTTCATCGATTGCATTATTACCTTGAAATAATACTTTTCCACTTGTATAAGCTGTTATTGTGACATTATTAATTTTTGCTCTAAACTGACTGTAAGGAACGGCATTAACTAAATAGGCTTGATAATAAGTCTGCATTTGAGCGATTTCTTGAGCTGTCTTTATTAGGGTAATTGATGACATATGTTTGTCCTTTCTATCTTTCTTTTAATTTTATAAGAAGTATGTGTGAATAAAGCTAGTAAAATAAGCTATTGGATGAATTTATTACTATTATTTGTTATTATATAGTAGATAAAAAAGTATTTTTCTAATACAAGGAGAATGAACATGGAAGAAAAACGTCGTTTCAAAGCTGAAATTGCTGGGAAACAATATACAATTGTAGGCAATCGCAGTGCCGACCATTTAAACACTGTGGTTGATATCGTTAATCAACAATTAGACCAGTTAGGTGAGATGGATTCGAACCTAAACTATGCTGATCGTAGTATCTTGATGGCGATTAATGCTATTTCAGATCAATTAGTGAAGGAAGCACGCATTATGGAATTAGAGCAAGAACTGAAGTCTTTAAAAAGTAATCAAGTTAGACAAGCTCCAGTTAAGCAACATAATGTTCGCCCAAAACAAAGTGAAGTTTCACAACAAAATACAAAAAATCAAAGACCAAATATTCCAACAAGCAATCATCCAAACAATAATAGGTAATGGGGCGGTCTATTTGGTAAAGGAGTTTGTTCATGTTAACAATAGTTATTTTTTTATTTCTTGCCTTTAATTTTTATACGGGTTATCGTCGTGGATTAATTATGCAAGCCATCCAATTGATAGGATATACTTTAACAATTATTTTAGCAACCCAATACTATGAACCTATTTCTGAATTTGTTGAAATGATTATTCCATTTCCCGCGATTCAGCAAAATAGTGAATTTGTATTTTATAGTGAGGCGCAGAGTTTCTTTTTAGATCAAGCTTTCTATCGATCAATATCTTTTGTGCTAATTATAATTGTAGGGTGGATTGCGACTAAGGTGTTGTCCATTTTATTTACCCGAGCAATTTATTATGATGTTTTTAAAACAGTGAATCGTGTCATTGGTGGCTTGATAAATGTGTTTGTAGCTTATGTTGGTATCTTCATTTTCTTGTTTATTGCTTCCTTGATACCCATTGAATTTATCCAACAACAATTTGTGGATAATCCGGTTGCTTACCAAATCGTAGCCAATACTCCTGTTTTATCAGATTTAGCAACAGAAACATGGTTAAATGTTAACCCATTACAATCAAACTAACGCCATCAAAACGGTGATGGCGTTTGTTCTTGCCTTGAAGGATGGATTTATGAAAGGATGGATCGTTGAATGAATCCTGAAAAAATATACCAAACTTTAGAATTCCACAAGATACAAAAAGCAATCATGGAATTTACACAAACGGAATTAGCAAATGAAAAGATTAATCAATTAGAAATTTTGACAGATTTAAATGTGATTAGTCGGCTACAAAACGAAACTGAAGAAGCATATAGCATCATTAAGCAATCGAAAAATATTCCAATTCCCCGCTTAGATTCTTTAAACAATTCACTTAGACGCTTGAAAATTGGTGCGAGTCTAAACGGCTTGGAAATAAGCCAAGTAGGAAAAGTTTTAAGTACCGCTCGACAAATTGGCGATTTTTTTGAAGACTTAGCTGCTGAAGATAAATTTTTCCCAAATTTAAGTGAATGGTCAGATCAAGTTGTTGTTTTACCAGATATCGAAAAGTTGATTCAGGTGTCGATTGCCGAAGACGGTAGTGTTTTATCGTCTGCTTCTACAAAACTAGCACAAATCAGACGTAATCAAAGTAATACTGAAAATCAGGTGCGAACCCAATTGAATCAATTGTTAAAAAATAAAGCCAACGAATTGTCTGATAGTTTAATCACGATGCGTAATGGTCGATACGTTTTACCCGTTAAAGCAGAATACCGTCATCGCTTTGGAGGAACAGTTCATGATCAAAGTAGTACAGGTCAAACACTTTATATTGAACCACAATCGATTGCCCAATTAAATAATAAACGAAGTGAACTGCAAGTCGAAGAACAAAGAGAAATAGAAGTAATCTTAAATGACATTTCAATGCAGTTAGCACCTTTTCAAGCACATATTGCACTAAACCAAACAGTTATCGCTGAATTAGATTTTATCCAATCAAAAGCCATGTATGCCAAATCAATTAATGCTATCAAACCCAAATTTTCCACAGAACAACAAATTGCCATGTGGCAAGCGCGTCACCCTTTAATTGATCCAGATAAAATCGTTGCTAACGATATTTTAATTGGTGATCAATATCAAGCTTTAATTATTACAGGACCTAATACGGGTGGTAAGACGATTCTTTTAAAAACATTGGGAATTATTCAAATGATGGGGCAAAGTGGTCTTCATATACCGTGTGAAGAGGGAAGTCAATTAGGCGTTTTCGATCAAGTGTTCGCCGATATAGGTGATGAGCAATCCATTGAACAAAATCTAAGTACCTTCTCCAGTCACATGACCAATATTGTCAGCATTATTGATGAAGCGACTTATCAGTCTTTATTACTATTTGATGAATTAGGTTCAGGAACAGATCCTCAAGAAGGGGCTTCATTAGCTATGGCAATTTTAGAATATGCACGTAAAATTGGCGCAACGGTAATGGCAACAACGCATTACCCAGAGCTTAAAGTATATGCACATGATGCGCCTAATACAATTAACGCCAGCATGGAGTTTGACTCTATCACCTTATCACCAACTTATCGACTATTAATAGGTGTTCCAGGACGAAGTAATGCTTTAGAAATTTCAAAACGCTTGGGATTAAGAGATGATATTTTAGAAAGTGCCCGCTCAGGTATTTCACAAGATAATCAATCCATTAATGAAATGGTAGCAAATCTAGAGCGTGAAAGACGTCAAAGTGAACTAAATGCAGAACAGACGCAGCGTGAACTTGATGAAGCAGAGAAACTACTAGATGATCTACGTACAGAGTATCAGCGCTGGATGAGTCGTAAAGAAACCATCGAAGCCAATGCCATAAGACAAGCCAATGAAAAAATTACAGAAGCCGAAGAAAAAGCAGAAAAACTTATTCGTGAAATACGTGAGCTGCAATTACAGCAAGGTAATGATACTACTATTAAAGAACATGTTTTAATTAATAAAAAATCACAATTGAGTCAGTTAAAACAAGCAGAAAAACTAAAGAAAAACAAAGTTCTGAAACGAGCGAAGAAACAAAATGAATTAAAAGTTGGCCAAGAAGTCGAGGTGCTTTCATATGGGCAGCGGGGAAGCATTATTGAAAAAGTGGATAAAGATACCTATCTTGTTCAATTAGGTATCCTAAAAATGAAAATTGATGCTAAAGATTTAAATCCAATCGAAGCTGTAGCGCCTAAAACAAAAGTTAATGTTCAACGTAAGGCGGGCAGCAAAGTTCAAACCACTTTAGATATTCGAGGCGAAAGAGTTGAAGAAGGACTTAATCGCTTAAGCCAATACTTAGACTCAGCGTTATTGTCGAATCACCCAATGGTAACCATCATTCACGGTAAGGGGACAGGAGCTTTGCGAAGTGGCGTGCAACAAGCACTGAAACGTCACCCGCAAGTTGATCGATTTGAATATTCTCCACCTAATGCTGGAGGCGACGGCTCAACGATTGTCTATTTTAAATAAATATCAAGCAATCTATTCGCAACATTCAAAAGAATATGATAATATGTATTATGGAATTATAAAAGGAGGAAGATAATATGGTTAAAGATATTACCGATGCACAATTTGAACAAAGTACAGCTAAAGGAGTTACACTTGTTGACTTTTGGGCACCTTGGTGTGGTCCTTGTCGCATGCAATCTCCAGTTGTAGAAGAATTAGCAACTGAATTAGATGGACAAGTTGAATTTTACAAAATGAATGTGGATGATGAACCAAAAACAGCCCAATCATTTGGAATTATGTCTATTCCAACTCTATTAATTAAAAAAGATGGACAAGTTGTAGACAAACTAGTAGGTTTCCATGATAAAAACCGTTTAAACACTGTTTTACAACAATATATCTAATTAAATTTAATCCGATATTTTCTATACAAAATAGAAAATATCGGATTTTTGGTTTTCATTTCAGTTCTCCTTTGATACAAAAATTGTAATCGTTTTAGAAAAGAAATATCACTTTTTTAACCTGTTTTACTTAATAAGTCCTCAATTTTATGTTAGTATGAAAAAGGTAGACTATTAGTTCACATTAATTTATATATCAAAATACATTAAAAATTAATGTTGACTCATAAGAAATTAAATCGAAAATCATGGAGTGATTATATGAAAATAGGAATACCAACAGAACTGAAAGCATTTGAAAATCGTGTAGCAATAGCACCAGCAGGTGTTTCATTATTAACTGAAAATGGACATGAAGTCTATATTGAATCAGGTGCCGGTATAGGATCTGGTTTTACAGATGAAGACTACGTTGAAATGGGTGCAATTATTGAAACTGATGTTGCCAAAGTATGGGATGTCGACATGATTTTTAAAGTTAAAGAGCCAATGGAAGAAGAATATAAATACTTCCGTAAAGACCTCATTATTTTTACCTACTTACATTTAGCCAACGATGAAAAATTAACCAAAAAATTACTTGAAACAGGAACAATTGGCTTAGCTTACGAGACGATGGTTCTCGATGGCAAACTACCATTACTAACACCAATGAGTGAAGTAGCTGGACGTTATGCTGTTCAAGTCGGTTCACAATTACTTGAAAAACAATATGGCGGTAAAGGTATCTTACTAGGAGCTGTCCCTGGAGTCCCTTTAGGTAAAGTAGTTATTATCGGTGGTGGTGTTGTTGGGATTAATGCTGCTAAAATCGCCGTTGGACTAGGTGCTCAAGTTACCATCATGGACTTAAACCCAGCAAGATTAGCTGAACTAGCTGATATTTTTGGAAACCAAGTTGAAACAATTATGTCTAACTCAGAAAATATCGCTACTCAAGTAGAAGATGCAGATATCGTTATTGGTTCTGTATTGATTCCCGGAGCAAAAGCACCAACTTTAGTAACCGAAGAAATGATTAAATCAATGGAGCCTGGCTCAGTGATTATTGATATCGCTGTTGACCAAGGTGGTAATTTTGAAACTGTAGACCATGCTACAACACATAAAGATCCATTTTATGTAAAACATGATGTGCTTCATTATTCGGTTGCAAATATACCTGGAGCTGTACCACGTACATCAACCTTTGCTTTAACCAATGTAACCTTACCTTATGCAGTAAAAGTAGCCAACCAAGGTCTAGTTGAAGCAGCAAAAGCGAATCCTACGATTATGACAGGGATTAATACCTACCAAAATAAATTAACGAATAAGGGTGTAGCCGAATCATTTGATTTAGAATATACTAATATCGAAGATTTAATTAAATAATTAAAGGTAGGCTATAACAAAAAACGAAATGATAATGATCAAAGTTACTAAGCTTACACTGATATCATTAGCATTTCGTTTTTTTATTTTGTAACGAATTATATCCCATCCCAAAGGAGTTCATATGAAATTATTAGATATTAATACAATCCCTTTATTTAAGGATTTCAATGGTCCCAACGATCCTAAACGTCTATCACCGAAAATTGGTCAGAGTTTTGAAAACGAACCAGCATTACAACCTATCTTAAAACAAGCAAACAGCTGGAATTTAAAAACGGCCATCAGGCAACTTGATTATTTAATCGATTATTATCCTATGTATAAAACGAAAGCCATTAGACTTAAAGCAGAAATCTATGGGACAAGTGATCAATATCAAGCTGCATGGGAACTGTGGGATCAAATATTAGCTGAAAAACCTTCAGATCTCCAAGCATTATTTCTAACTACTATTTATGCTCATATTCTCAATTCACCTAATTATTATATTGAACGATATGTGCAACTTAATAAATACTTCCCCAATGCCGCTAACCGATTAACACAATTGATTAGCTTTATTGATCGCTTTAAGGCAAACAACAAACTGTGGCGTTTAGGGCAAAAACAAGAACCTCTCGATGGAATGCTGTTATTTGGTAAAGAGATTGAATCTGATGGAAGTATTTCTGAAACCTTAGAGGCACGTCTTGAAGCAACTTTGAGATTAGCTAACGACCATCCCAATGCTAAAATAATTGTTTCAGGTGGAGCAGTTGCAAACCAATATAACGAAGCTGAAACCATGTCAAAATGGCTAATGGCAAGAAATATAATGCCTAACCGTATTATAATTGAACCGAATGCAAAAGATACCGTTGGCAATGCCTTAGAATCTGCTCCATTCATTTTAAATCATCACCTGAAATCAATTGCCGCTATCAGTTCAGCGGAACACTTGCCACGTGCATGGATGAGCCTAAAAGCCCATCCAAAACTATTACTTAATCAAATAAATATCTCTGCTTTTGCACCTATTGAAGAACGGTATAGAGAAATTCCAGAAAACGAACAAAAAATGTCCTATACCACTGTCTTACGAGTTTCGCAACACTTTAGCTATCAAGATTTCATTTAAAGCTAATTTTATGTTAAAAAATCCATCATCTAATTGACTTTTACGGCCTAAAGAAGTAATATATAGCGTACAAGATTAAGAAAAAAGCGACTCTAGAATGGTGAAAGCTAGAGATATTTATTTGGCATTGGATTTAACAGATTAATATAGATAGAGTGCCAGTGTTACTGGAAATAGGGTGGAACCGCGATTAAATCGTCCCTATGATTAGAGGCTTTTTCTAATCATAGGGGCTTTTATATTGTAAAAAAATCTATTTGAAGGAGACTATTTATGAATAAACCAACCTTACAATCGATGATTCTTATATTACAACAATTTTGGGCAAACCAAGGTTGTTTAGTATTACAAAGTTATGATGTGGAAAAAGGTGCTGGGACGATGAGTCCTTATACATTTTTGCGTGCTATTGGACCTGAACCTTGGAATGCTGTGTATGTTGAACCTTCGAGACGTCCTTCGGATGGTCGCTATGGTCAAAATCCTAATCGCTTGTTCCAACACCATCAATTACAAGTGGTGATGAAGCCATCTCCCTTAAATATTCAAGAACTTTATTTGGAAAGTCTTGTAGCATTAGGCATTGATCCATTGCAACATGATATTCGTTTTGTTGAGGATAATTGGGAAAATCCTTCATTAGGTTGTGCTGGTTTAGGTTGGGAAGTTTGGATTGATGGAATGGAGATTACTCAATTTACTTACTTCCAACAAGTTGGTGGTTTGAAATGTCATCCAGTAACGAGTGAATTAACGTATGGCATTGAACGACTAGCCATGTATTTGCTTGATGTCGATAATGTGTATGATTTAGAATGGGTCGAAGGGGTTAAATACGGCGAAATTTTCCTTCAACCTGAAAGAGAGCATTCTATCTATGCCTTTGAAGAGAGTAATAGTGACATGTTGTTTGACCAATTTAATCACTATGAAGCTGAAGCCAAACGTTTAATTGATCTGGGATTGGTTCATCCTGCTTATGATTATATTTTAAAATGTAGCCATAGCTTTAATTTACTGGATGCCCGAGGTATGATTTCGGTTTCTGATCGAGCAGGCTATTTAGGTCGTATACGAAATTTAGCACGTTCAGTTGCCAAAGCTTTTGTAGCAGAAAGAGAAGAACTAGGTTTTCCATTACTTAAAAAAGCTAATGAAGGGAAGTAGGATATCATGAATAACCAATATTTATTAGAATTAGGAATGGAAGAAATTCCAGCTAGATTTTTAATTGACCTATCCGAACAGTTAGCCAATAAAGTCGCAAACTTTTTGAAGGAGCAACGAGTTGAATTTGAAAACATTCAATCCTTTGCAACACCTCGAAGATTAGCATTGATTATTTCAGGTTTAGCAGATAAACAAGCGGATTTAGAAGAAAAAGCAAAAGGCCCAGCTTTAAGAATTGCACAAGATAGTGAAGGTAATTGGACGAAAGCTGCTATGGGCTTTGCAAGAGGTCAAGGCGCAACAGTAGAAGATATTTATATCGAAAACATTAAAGATGAAGCCTATATCTTTGTCGACAAGCATTTGAGCGGGGAATCAACTGAATCTGTTTTAGCTCAATTACCAACGGTTTTCAGCTCGTTAACTTTCCCGGTCACTATGCATTGGAATGCTTACGAAGAAGAATTTATTCGACCTGTTCATTGGATTGTTTCTTTATATAATGAGACCATTATTCCCTTTACGTTTTTACATATCGAGGCAGGAAATCAATCTTTTGGACACCGCTTTTTAGGAGATTCAGTTGTAATTGATTCTGTCAATCACTATGAAGAACTTTTGGAAAAAAAATTTGTGATTGTTGATTTTGCAAAACGTCAAGAATTGATCAAAGAACAAATACTACAACTTGCTAATGAAAATAATTGGAACGTTCCAATGAATCAAGACCTGCTTGATGAGGTAACAGCCATTGTAGAATGGCCGACTGCTTTTGCAGGTGCCTTTAATGAATCCTATTTAACCGTGCCTGATTTGATTTTAACGACTGCTATGCGTGATCATCAGCGATATTTTTATGTTTTAGACAAAGAAAATAATGACTTGTTGCCATATTTCATCTCTGTCCGTAATGGAAATGCAGAGTTTATCGGAAATGTTGTTAAAGGTAACGAAAAAGTACTAAAAGCCCGTTTAGAAGACGGTTTATTCTTTTATGAGTCAGATTTAAATCAATCAATTACAGCCTTTAATGAAAAACTACAAAATGTAAGAGAACATTTCAAATTAGGTAGTTTAGCGGATAAAGAAAATCGTGTTAGTCAAATGGTCCAAATCGTTGGACAAAAGCTTGGAAAACAAGTTGATGATGCGACAATTTCAAAAACAATTGAATCGGCAAAAATTTATAAATTTGATTTAATGACACAAATTGTAGGTGAATTTCCTGAATTACAAGGGAAAATGGGGCATATCTATGCTGAAAAATTTGGCGTTGATCCAGAAATTGCTCAAGCAATTGGTTCACAATATTTACCAACAACGAGTGGCGGTCAATTACCTGAAAATAAAGTTGGGGCGTTATTAGCAGTCAGCGATAAATTAGATACAATAATTAATTATTTTGCTGTCGCTTTGATCCCTACAGGTTCAAATGATCCCTATGCTTTAAGAAGGCAAGTAACTGGGATTGTGGAAATTATTAGCAATGAAGATTGGGCGATTGATTTATTGGATGTCATTAATCATGTAATTGCTGAAGCAGCATTTGATGGTGATAATGATGAACTAACGACTAAATTATCTGATTTTATAAAAGCTCGTATCCATCAATATATTGAGCGATTAGGCATTAATTATGATATGATTGAGGCAGTTCTTGCAAGTCAACATTTAAACATTAATCGTCATATTCAAGCAGCTAAGGCATTATTTGAATTTAAAAATAATGATGCTGAAAACTATCGTTTAATGGTTGAAGCTTTAACACGTGTCGTTAATTTAGGTGTTAAATTTCAGTTGAACCAAGAGCCTCTACAGAACTTGTCTCAAACTGAATCTGAATCTAATTTAATAGAATTAAGTCAAAAAGCTGACAACTATCAATCTGTTTCAGAATTAATACAATATTTCCAAGATTTAGTTCAACCTATTGATCTTTATTTTGAAAATAATTTAGTGAATGCAGAAGACGAAGCGATTAAATCAAACCGTCAGACTACACTTAAACAATTAACCAATACTATATTAAGTGTCTTTGATCCTCGCTTATTGATTAGTAAGTTTTAAATAAATATAGTTATAATATATCAAGAAAGGAGTGTCTATATGTCTACTTTTTTAGATCGTGCGACAGTATTTGTTAAAGCAGGCAAAGGCGGCGATGGGATGGTAGCTTTCCGCCGTGAAAAGTACGTACCAGATGGTGGACCTGCTGGTGGAGATGGTGGAAAAGGTGGCGATGTCATCTTCCAAGTTGACGAAGGGCTTAGAACACTTATGGACCTACGGTTCAATCGTCATTTTAAAGCATCAAATGGAGAAAACGGCATGAGTAAAAGTAAATACGGTGCCGGAGCAGAAGATTTAATTGTTCGAGTTCCCGCGGGCACGATTGTTCGTGATGCAGTTAGCCAACGATTAATTGCTGACTTAGTTGAACAAGGTCAAAGCGTTGTTGTCGCTAAAGGTGGCCGAGGTGGCCGTGGTAATATCCGTTTTGCGACACATAAAAACCCAGCACCATCAATTGCTGAAAATGGTGAACCTGGTGAAGAATTTGAACTATCACTAGAGTTAAAATTATTAGCAGATGTTGGTTTAATCGGTTTTCCAAGTGTTGGTAAATCAACTTTATTATCGGTTATTAGTAATGCTAAACCTAAAATAGCAGAGTATCAGTTTACGACTTTAGTGCCTAATCTTGGAGTAGTAAAATTAGACATTAACCGCGAATTTGTTGTCGCAGATATGCCAGGCCTTATTGAAGGAGCTTCTGAAGGTGTTGGCTTAGGTATTGATTTTTTAAGACATATTGAACGAACCAAAGTGTTACTTCACGTGATTGATATGTCTGCATTTCATGGACGAGATCCATTAGAGGACTATGTTAATATTATTAATGAATTAAAGGCTTATCATGAAAAGTTAGTTGAAAGACCGATGTTAATTGTAGCTAACAAAATGGATGCTGAAAATGCTAATGAAAATTTAGTCCAATTTAAAGAACAATTATCAGGATATTATGAGAACTTAGAAATTGAGCAACCAGAAATATATCCTATTAGTGCTTGGCAAAACCAAGGTATTCAAGAATTGTTAGAAGCAACTTATACACTTGTGGCTAATAATGAGTTCATACCACTTGAAGAAGAAGTGGAAACAAGTTTTGCTTACTTTGAGATGGAAGAAGAGGAAGTGCCTTTTACTATTCAACGATTAGGTGAAAACTATTGGGAAATCAGTGGTGAAAAAATTGAAAAATTATATCGCATGACAAATATGGCTCATGATGAAAGTATCGCTCGGTTTGCACGGCAAATGCGTGGCATGGGAATTGACGAGACATTACGGAGTATGGGTGCACAATCAGGAGACATCGTTGAATTACTTGACTTTCAGTTTGAATTCTTAGATTAGGTGATAGAGATGAACGAACAAAAGAAAGTGAATCGTATTCAATTATTTGATGGCTTAAAAGGCATTGCTATTATAACCGTTATTGCCTACTATTTTTTCCAACACTTAGTACCTGGCGGCTTTTTAGCAGTGAACCTATTTTTGATTATTGCAGGTTTCTTTAATTTTCGACATTTCACAACGTTAAATTTAAAAAAACAGCCATTTAAACTGATAAAAAATTATTATTCTACACGATTTAAACGTTTGTTCTTTCCAATGTTAGTGATGATTATGGTAACTATTACTTATATTATGTTATTTCAACGTGATTTTTTCTATAATATTCGTAATATGTCTTTATCATCATTGTTATTTGTTAATAATTATTATCAGATTTATAATGAGCAGTCTTATTTTGTTCAAGCATCAAATCCAAGTCCCTTCACACATTTATGGTATGTCTCATTATATGGGCAATTGATTTTAATTACTCCGATTCTCGTATATTTATTTTACGCATGGCATCGAAGACCATCCATATCTGTAAATATGCTGTTAATTGTTTCGGCTATATCCGCTTTATTTATGGCCTATTTATATGATGGTGGCGATCCCACTCGTATTTATTATGATGTTTTCACACGTTTATCTGCCTACACATTCGGAGGGGCATTAGGATTTTTATATCCTATTCGTTTAAAACCTAAACCAATGAATAGACGAGTTAAATTAAGTTTTAATATTATTGCTACGGCAAGTTTTATACTCCTTTTCTTCATGGTTAGGTTTATGTATGGAACTCAACCTTTTGCTTATCGCTTTGGCTTAACATTGTTTTCACTTGTTTGTGGGTTGTTTATTATTAGCTCCATTCATCCTGAAACTGTCTGGAGTAAAATAATTTCATTTCCAGTTTTTACTTGGATAGGTAAACGCAGTATGTCATACTATTTATGGTTTTATCCTGTGCATCTCATCATTCCCAGTCAAATAAACTTTGTTAATAAAAATGTTTGGTTACATACTTTGATTCAAATTGTCATCATTATGGTGTTAGCCGAAATAACCTATCAACTTTTTGAAAAACAAAGATTAGAATTACCTATTGGACAAGATTTTAATTGGAAAAAAGCCCAACATCAAATTAAATATCTCATTAATCATCCACAAGCATTAGTTGGAATAAAGGTTATCACTGTTATTTATTTATTGTTTTTTGTTGGGGGTACAGTTGGAATAGGGATTACGCCTGAAACACGGGATTCAAAAGCGGATGAATTACAAACTTTAATTGAGCGAAACCAACTATTAGCTCAAAATACTATTTCTAATAGTACACAAAACAATAAAGTTATTAATAATATTGAAGGCTTAACTCAAGGAGAAATGTTACATGCTAATGGCTTGGATGTTACTTTTATAGGAGATTCTGTTCTTTTAGCAGCTACTGAACAGATCAATGAAGTATTCCCCAAAGCCATTATATCGGGGCAAGAAGGTAGACAGCTTTATAATAGTGTAGATGTCGTTAACGACTTAGAAAATCAGGATCTTTTGATGCCTACAGTTATTGTTGTACTAGGAAGTAATGGAACCTTTACTGAAGGTCAATTGAATGACTTTATTAATGCTATTGGACCAGATCATTCAATCTATTTCTTAACGAGTAATGCTGATAGGGCGTGGGTAAGTGACGCTAATAGTCAACTTGAAGCCTCAACACGTCGATTTGGCAATGTGAACATCATCGATTGGGCAAGTTATGCAAATGATCATCCAGAATGGTTAAGAGATTATGCTCATCCTACTGTTGAAGGGTCTCAGGAAATGGCAATTTTAATTGCAAAGAATTTATATCGTACAAGATAATACTCAATTAGAAAGAGGAGGTTTCGATGCAGTTATTTTTTCTTGGAACAGGAGCAGGCGTACCCGCCAAAACGAGAAATGTAAGCTCACTTGTTTTAAAATTATTAGATGAATTAAATGAAATGTGGTTGTTTGACTGTGGAGAAGCTACCCAGCATCAAATATTAAGAACATCTTTAAAACCTCGGAAAATCACCCGGATATTTATTACGCATATGCATGGAGATCATATTTTTGGATTGCCAGGATTTTTAAGTAGTCGGTCTTTCCAAGGCGGGGATACGCCAGTAACTTTATATGGCCCAAAAGGATTGAAATTTTATATTGAGGCTTGTTTGAATTACTCTAGGACGCGTTTAACTTATCCGATTGAAATTGTTGAATTAGATCCTTATGGTGGTGAGATTCAGTTGCCTAACAAATGGAAAGTCACTTATTTACCACTCAATCATGGTGTTTTAAGTTTTGGCTATCGCATAGAGGAACCGGATAAAAAAGGTGAACTTTTAGTAGATAAATTAGCTGAATATAATATTCCTAATGGGCCTCTTTTTGGAAAATTAAAAAGAGGAGAAATTGTTGAACTAGAAGATGGAACGATTTTAAACGGTAAAGATTTTGTGGGAGAAGATTCCAAAGGACGAATTGTTACTATTTTAGGAGATTCACGTCCTTGTGATAATTTAACTATTCTTGCCAAAGATGCCGATGCCCTAGTGCATGAATGTACCTATCAGGCTGATGAGACAAGTATGGCTCACAGTCATTTTCATTCAACCAGTGCACAAGCGGCAACAGTTGCTAAAAATGCTAAGGCAAAAAATCTGTATTTAACACATATTAGTGCCCGCTATCTTGGTCCTGATGCAAAGGCTTTAGAAGATGAAGCAAAATCAATTTTTCCACATAGCCATTTAGTCTATGACTTGAATGAGTTTAGCATTGACTATCGAAAGTAGGCATACGATGATAAAAACAATTTTGATTACGGGAGCATCAAGTGGCATTGGTCGCCAAGTCGCCACTCAAGCAGCCCAACAAGGACATCAACTCATTTTAGTGGCTAGAAGATTAGAAAAATTAACAGAGCTGGCTGAGTATTTATTTGATGAATACCATACTGCCTCATTAGTGGTAAAATGTGATTTAACGGATCATGAGCAAATTGAAAGAATGGTAACAAAAGCCATTCAACGCTTTAAACGGATTGATGTCCTTATTAATTGTGCAGGATTTGGAAGTTTTAAAAGTTATAAAAAATATAGCTATGAAGACTATCAACAAATGTTCGAAACGAATACGTTAGCAACCATGTATGTCAGCCAATTAATAGCGAATCACATGGAAAAAATGAAAAATGGACACATTATTATCGTAGCGAGTGTTGCAGGTAAAATTGCTACGTCTTCTTCGACATTGTATTCAGCTACTAAATTTGCTTTAATTGGTTTTGCTAATGCTTTGCGATTAGAATTGTCTAAAAGTAATGTTGCTGTTACGACGATTAATTTTGGTCCAGTAAAGACAGAATTTTTTGAACATGACAGTGATTCAAAAAAATATTATAATAGGATCAAATGGATTGCTTTAGATGTGGAAGATGCAGCCAGAACGATTGTGAATCAATTTAGTGATAAACATTTCATTCAAAGAGAAATAAATTTACCTAGCTATTTTGGATATTTATCGAATTTATATCAATTATTTCCAAAAATAGGTGACTTTCTCGCTAGTCATCTTGCTAATTTCAAATAATTACGAAAGGAAGCACTTGTGATGAGACAACAGTGGAAATTAATTTTAACGATTATACTTATTATTTTTATCGTAATTTTCGCATTGCAAAATACAGCAACAGTTGAAGTAGATTTCTTTTTTGGGACTGTTGAAGCACCTATGGTTTTAGTAATGCTTTTAAGTGTGCTCTTAGGTGTAATTATCGGCTTATTAGCATCGGTAGCAGCGATAAAAAGTAATCATAAGTCTAATAAAGATTTACAAAAACAAGTTAAGCAACAAAAAGAACGTTATCACTTAGATATCTCTGAGAAAGATAAAGAGTTATCAAGTTTACGTTCGACCATACGTGATTTAGAACAAAGTCATAAAAATGCACTGGTATATGATGAAATTCCAGCAGAAACAGAAGAGGCAGATTTTTCTAACACAGAAACTATTGAAGCTGAATCAACAACGACTGACAATATGACAGAAGCAACAGAAATAGAGTAAGCAGAATCGTCAAATTCAAATACTGATATGTCAGAAAGCTAAGTTAGTTGTCAGTAAGGATTTATTTTTATGTATTGGAGTTTTGAAATTAAATGAATTTAGCAAAGTATATGTGGCAATTTGAGGATAGACCTCAGTTGACACAAGAACAACTGAATAAATTTAGCCAGGCGGGATTAAATCTTACTCCCGCTTTTTTACGTTTATGTTTACAGAGAGGTTTAAATAGCCCAGAAGCTATCAAAAATGCTATTAATCAAAATCCGACCATTTATCATGATCCTTTTTTGCTTTATCAAATGGATGTAGCTGTTGATCGGATTGAACGAGCCATTGCAGACCAAGAATTAATAACTATCTATGGTGACTATGATGCTGATGGGATAACGAGTACCCTTATTCTATTTGAATCACTAGAAGCAATTGGGGCGAATGTGAACTATTATTTACCTAATCGCTTGGTAGATGGGTATGGTCCAAACCTTGAGCGCTATGAACAATTGATCCAAGAAGGAACTCAGTTAATTTTAACTTGTGATAATGGTGTTTCTGGCCATGAAGCTCTTGCTTATGCTATGGATGCAGGTGTGGATGTCATTGTTACCGACCATCATCAATTCCAAGAAAAACTTCCGGTTGCTTATGCAATTATTCACCCACAACATCCCCAAGGTGATTATCCCTTTTCTGAACTAAGTGGGGCAGGGGTTGCTCTTAAGTTAGTTTCCGCATTAATTGATGAAATACCAGCAGAAGCCCTTGAGTTAGCAGCTATTGGAACTGTAGCAGACTTGGTTTCGCTTACAGATGAAAATCGCACCATTGTAATTAATGGCCTTAACAGATTGCGAGAAACGCAAAGAGAAGGTCTAAGAAAGTTATTTGAACAGCAAAAAGTTGATATATCTAATTTACAAGTGGACGATATAGGTTTTTTAATTGGACCAAGGCTCAATGCGGTAGGACGTTTAGGCGACCCTACGCCAGGATTAGAATTATTAAGAAGTTTTGATCCAATTGAAGCGAGTCAATATGTTGATTTTATTAATCAAAAAAATGATGAAAGAAAAAAAATTGTAAATAATATTGCGGTTGAAGTTGAAAGTCGTATTAGCCAATATGATAAGATACCAGATATTATCATTGAATCAGATGCTAATTGGCCAGCAGGTGTATTAGGAATTGTTGCTAGTCGCATTGTTGAACGTTATCATAGGCCGGCAATCATATTTCAAAAGATTGAAGCAGATAAAGTTTACAAAGGCAGCGGACGTAGTATAGAAGCAATTGATTTATTTGACACTTTAAGCCAAGTTTCAAACCAAATTAAATATTTTGGTGGTCATAGCCAAGCCGCTGGTTTGACGGTTGATTTTGAGCAATGGGAGAATTTTACTACCACACTCCTTGCTGTTGTTGAAAGTAAGAGTGCGACCATTAGCTATACACCAAGCTTAACAATTAATTTAAGCTTAGGTTTATCCGATGTTAGCAACCAATTTATTGAAGAAGTTGATTTATTAGGACCATTTGGTATCGACAATCCTAAACCTATTTTTGCTTTTGAAAATGTAACTATTGATCAATTGAGATGGATTGGTACGGAGCAACAACATTTGAAGTTACTCTTAGCAGAAAATCAAGCAAGTAAAGATCCTTCCGTATTAAATGCTATAGGATTTAATTGTAAAGCCGATTATCAGTATCTACAATTATCCAATCAAATATCAATCGTAGGCAAATTAGCAATTAATGAGTGGCAGCAGACCAGAACACCACAATTGATGATAAAAGATATTGGAATGAATGGTAGTCAGTGGGTTGATAAAAGGGGAAGCCAAATCCCAACTGATTTTTTTAACTATCAGCACACACTTTATGTATTTGAACATCAACCAATATTTGATGTTTATCGAGAAAAAATATCAAAGACTTCCTATGCAATAAGGTATAGTGATCTTAAGCAAATAAGTACTTTAATAAATAACAATGAAATAAAATATTTAGCAATCGTTGAGCCACCAAAAAAGATTGAATTATTAGAAGAACTTTTACTCATCCAGTTTTGGGAGACAGTTTATTTAGGTTCCTATACTAAAGAATCGAAATATTTATTAGGTTTACCAACACGAGATGAAACAGCGATTGTTTACCGTTGGATACAAAAAAATAAAGCTATTGATGCAAAAAATGTAGTTAGAGTACTAAATAATGAAACGCAAATACCGTTAACAAAAATTAAATTAATTCTTAAGCTGTTTTTTCAAGCAAGCTTTGTTACAATGAATGGTGGTCGTTTATTATTTAACGAAAATATTAAGCAGAAAGTAGATTTAGCTAATTTACCAGCCATGCATGAATTCCGTGAATCCATGAAAGTTGAAGAATTACTAAATTTCCAATCGCTTAACCAAGTCAAAAAGACATTAGAAAAGGAAGAACAAAGATGAATTTAAAAGATTATATTGCACGTGTTGACAATTACCCTCAAGAAGGAATTATCTTTAGAGATATTACCCCATTAATGGCAGATGGAGAAGCTTTTGCAGAAGCTACAAATCAAATTGTTGAATTTGCAAAAGATTTGGAAGTTGATGTCATAGTAGGACCTGAAGCCCGTGGTTTCATTGTTGGTTGCCCAGTGGCATATGAATTAAATATTGGTTTTATTCCAGTACGTAAAAAAGGAAAATTACCTCGAGAAGTTATTGAAGTCGATTACTCTTTGGAGTATGGGAAAAATACATTAACGATTCATGCAGATTCAATTAAACCAGGTCAACGTGTGTTAATTATTGATGATTTATTAGCTACAGGTGGAACTATCAAAGCTTCAATTGATTTAGTTGAAAAATTAGGCGGAGTTGTTGTAGGTTGTGCGTTTTTAATTGAATTAATGGACTTAAAAGGTCGCGAATTGATTAAAGATTACAACATCAAAACCTTAATGGAGTTTTAATGCAAAAAAAATCGAATGTGAATTGATTCTCACATTCGATTGCTTTGTGTTCTTAAAATTTTCTGTACAGACTTACGACACGTCCGAGGATAGAAACATTAGATAAAATAATATCTTCCATCGAATCGTTTTCTGGACGTAAAACAAAGTAATCTTTACGCTTATAAAAAGTCTTACAAGTAGCTTCATCTTCATCTGTTAATGCGATGACGATATCGCCATTGTTGGCTGAGGATTGTCTGCGTACAGTAATGTAATCACCGTCCATGATACCGATATTAATCATACTTTCTCCATCGATTTCAAGCATAAATAATTCACTTGGATCATATGGCAAATCATGAGGAATGGGGAAGTAATCTGTTGCTTCTTCAACTGCTAAAATGGGTGAACCAGCAGCAACTCGACCTAGTAACGGAATTTGATTGTTATTAAGACCTAGTAAGTCAAGAGCAATTGGTGTTAATTCAATTGTACGTGTTTTTGATGCATCTCGTTGAATATAACCTGCTTTTTCCAAACGAGACAAGTGTCCATGTACCGTTGAAGTTGAAGATAAACCAATCATACTTCCAAGCTCTCGAACAGTTGGTGGATATCCATTTGATGCAATTGAGTCTGCAATGACTTGTAAAATATTCTTTTGTTTAGTAGATAGGTTACTCAATGGAATCAACTCTTTCACTTATATTAAGTTAATTGTATCAAACCTTTATTAAAAACACAAACAAATGTTCGTGCTTTGTAAATATTTTTTAGGAAAAGAGGTGTTTTACTTGATTGATCAAAAATTAATTGAGCGTATTAATGAATTAGCTAAAAAGAAAAAAACAGTAGGCCTTAGTCCCGAAGAACTGAGTGAACAAAATGATTTACGTGAAAAATACTTAAAAGCATTTAGATCAGGTATGAGGAATCATGTTGAAGGGATAAAAATAGTTGATCCTAGAGGCAATGATTTAACTTCAAATAAAGTTAAACAAATTCAAAAAGAAAAGAAATTACATAATCGTCATTTAGAAGATTAGAACGATAAAAGTTAACTAGTCAAAGTTAAAATTTTTTAGTAGAATAACAATACATATGGATGAAAGCGAGGGATAGGTATGCCATTTTGGGGATGGATTTTAATTATAGTTGCACTTATCGTTGGTTTTGTAGCTGGTTTCTTTGTATCTAGACGTTATATGATGAATTATTTTAAAGAAAACCCACCAATTGATGAGCGCATGATAACACAAATGATGACACAAATGGGTCAAAAGCCATCAAAGAAACGAGTTCAACAAATTATGAACTCAATGAAACAGCGTTAATATAAGGTTTATAGGCTATCTAACATTTGCCTGTTAGGTAGTCTTTTTTGTTGTTTTATACCTTAAGGGGCGAAAAAGGTTTGATAATTTCATAATTATCGAACTAATAATAATAAATTAATATATTTTAATGATTTGTTAATCAAAGCTTTGGTTTATATTATAAAAACATGGTAAACTATAAAATAGAGTTTTTTACGAAAGGGTGCAGAGATGGATATTTTTAAACGTTTAAGCTGGTTTTTTAAGCAAGAAAGGAAGGCTTATATTATTGGATCAAGCTTATTACTCTTAGTGAGTATATTGGCAGCTATTGTTCCAATGATTATTGGTACCATTATTGATGGTCTTACTGACCGTACATTAACTGGTCAACAATTATTTTATTGGGTATTGGTATTATTAGCCATTGCAATCGCTCAATATGTAATGCGCTATTTTTGGCGAACTTCTATTTTTGGAACATCAGCAAAATTAGAAAAGATATTAAGACAACAATTATTTATTCATTTTACAAAGATGGATGCTGTTTTTTTCCAAGAAAATCGTACAGGTGACTTAATGGCGCACGCAACGAATGACTTGACTTCAATTCGACTTGTTGCAGGAAGTGGGATTTTGACCTTAGTTGACTCCTTGTCACAAGGGCTGATAACGCTACTAATGATGTTTGTGGTCATTGATTGGCGTTTGAGTTTGGTTGCTGTTTTGCCTTTACCACTGTTAGTTGTATTGGTACGTTTCAATGGCTCACGCATCCATGTTCATTTTAGAAAAGCACAAGAAGCTTTTTCTTCCATGAATGACAAAGTACAAGAAAGTATTGGTGGTATGAAGGTTATTAAAACCTTTGGAGAAGAAGAAAAAGATATTGACGATTTTAAGAAAATGACAAAAAATGTCGTTGATAAAAATCAATCAGTTCACTTTTATGATGCTATTTTCCGTCCTGCTATCCAAATGATAATGGGTTTATCTACTGTTATCGGAGTGTTTTATGGCGGTCTGTTAGTTGTTCAAGGTGAAATAACTTTAGGTTTGCTAGTAGCCTTTTTAAACTATGTTGCTAGAATGCAATGGCCGATGGTAGCAATTGGACGTTTGTTCAATATTTTAGAAAGAGGATCTGCGTCCTATAAACGTGTTGAAGATTTATTACGCTATAAGAGTAACATTGTTGAATTTCCAGATGCAATCACTGAACCTATTGATGGAGATATTGAATTTAATGTGACTAAATTTAAATACCCTAATAGTGATCAAGTAATTTTAAGTAATGTTCATTTTACTTTGAAGCAAGGGGAAACACTTGGGATTGTTGGGAAAACAGGTTCAGGCAAAACATCAATCTTCAAATTATTAATGCGTGATTATGATAAATATGATGGGAAAATTACTTTTAACGATCATTCGATTAAAGACTATACCTTAGATAGTTTGTTGACAAATATCGGTTACGTTCCGCAAGATAATTTTCTGTTTTCAACAACTGTTCGAGAAAATATCCGTTTTGGTGTACCTGAAGCATCGCAAGATAGAGTAGAAGAAATTGCTAAAGTAACAAGTGTTCACGAAGATATCATTGGCTTCTCAGAAGGCTATGATACGCTTGTAGGTGAACGTGGTGTAGCTCTTTCAGGTGGACAAAAACAAAGGATTTCAATGGCACGTGCCATGATTACAGACCCTTCGCTATTAATTCTAGATGACTCATTATCAGCCATTGATGCGAAAACCGAAGAAGCTATTTTGAGCTCGATTAAAGCAACACGTGCGAATAAAACGACCATTATTTCAGCACATCGAATTTCATCTGTTATGCATGCTGATAATATTATTGTTTTAGAAGATGGTAAAATTGCTGAACAAGGTAACCATCAAACCTTAATTGAAAATGATGGCTGGTATAAACAAATGTATGAAAAACAACAACTAGCATTAGAATTAGGCGAGGGGGGATTTGAACATGTCACAGACTAATGAGAATCAACAGTCTGCTTGGGCAAGAAAAATGCCAATAAGTGAACAAATCGCTGTAATTAGAAGGATGTTTAAATATGCATCACCGTTTAAATGGCGCTTCTTTATAGCAATCATTTTTAGTATTGTCATGACAGCAATTGGTGTGCTTATGCCACGTGTGGTTCAATTTTATATGGATAATTATTTAGAGCCTATGACAGCCACAGTTCGTACGTCTGTTATATTTGCAATTGTATATTTATTGTTGATTTTATCTCAAGGAATAAGTTATTATTTTTCAACTTATATTTTTGGGATGGCCTCAGAAAAAACCGTTGAATTGCTCCGTAATTCTTTATTTACTAAATTAAATAACTTAGGCATGCGTTTCTTTGACCAGACACCATCTGGTTCAATTGTTTCTCGTGTGACAAATGATACTGAAACAATTAAAGATTTCTGGAATGTATTTTACGCTTTGTTTGAAGGCATTGTTACTTTAATTTCTGTTTTTATAGGTATGTATTTGCTGAATCGACGTATGGCTTTACTGTTTTTAATTTTTGTCCCTTTAATGGCCGTTATGATTTGGTTTTATCAGTCTTATAGTTCAAGAGTTTATCGGACCATGCGTGAAAGTTTAAGTCGATTGAATACGCGACTTAATGAATCCATTTTGGGTATGTCAATTATTCAAGATTTTAGACAAGAAAAACGTTTAATCAAAGAATTTGAAAATGAAAATGAGGAACAGTATCGTGGTAGAGTGGCCATGGTTCGCATGAATGCCTTACTCTTGATGCCTGTTATAAACTTACTCGAAGGTATTTCATTGGCATTAGTATTTTGGGTGTTAGGGAATCAATTTTTTGATGGATTCCTTGAAATTGGTGTTATTTATGCCTTTACTCAATACAGTACTAGTTTCTTTAGACCGATGGGGATGATGATGGATAGTCTGAGTCTATTGCAAGATGGGGTTGTTTCAAGTTCACGTATTCTTAGAATTATAGATCATAAAGAAAGTGTACCGGAACAAATTGTTGATCCAAATGCAAAAATTTCAGATGCAAAAGTTGAATTTAAAGATGTATCTTTCTCTTATGATAACGAAAATTATGTGCTGAAAAACATTAGTTTTACAGTAAACCCTGGAGAAACTGTTGCCTTAGTTGGACACACTGGTAGTGGTAAGAGTTCAATTATAAATGTCTTAATGCGGTTCTATGAATTTCAAGAGGGTGAAATTCTATTTGATGGACATGATATTCGCAGCTTCTCATATGAAGACTTAAGAAGTGAAATAGGATTAGTATTACAAGATTCTTTCTTATTCCATGGGGATGTTTCACGCAATATACGTTTATTAGACCAATCAATTTCGGATGCAACTGTACGGAATGCAGCACGCTTTGTACATGCTGATACATTTATCGAAGCCGATCCAGCAAACTATAGTAAACGCGTTATTGAACGTGGAGCGAGTTATTCTACAGGTCAAAAACAATTGATTTCTTTTGCTCGAACAATGGCTAGAAATCCAAAATTATTGATTCTAGACGAAGCCACAGCGAATATTGATACTGAAACAGAAGAATATATCCAAAGTGGCTTAAATCGGATGCGTGAAAATCGTACGACAATTGCTATTGCTCACCGCCTAAGTACCATAAAAGATGCCAATCAAATTATTGTACTGGATAAAGGTCGGATTTTAGAGCAAGGAACGCATGATGAATTAATCGAAAAACAAGGTACCTACTATCAAATGTATCGTTTACAAACAATGGAATAAAATAACAAAATACCTTTCAACTCTATTTGCAGTTGAAAGGTATTTAGGATTAAATAGCTAAAGGAACTTTTATTATTTTTCTTTTTTCGTAGGGACATGATAGACATAATTGGGATCAAGCTGTTTATCTAACTCAGCAAATCGTTGCCCAATCAATTGATCAATTTCAGTTAGTTCATCTTTTGTATATTTTTTATTAGGATTGTAGGCTATAGGATCTCCAATAGCCATTTTTGCTTTTTTCCGGCTAATAAATTGCCAAAAACCTACTGGAGGTTGGATAGCAATAGGAATGATATCTTGCTTACTAAGGCGTTGGATAAAGGCCGTCCCACTTTTAACTTCAGTACTATAACGTGAACCAGTAGCAAAGATACCTAAATGTCGTTTGTTTTCATTTAGTTCGTTGACGGCATGTCGGATCGTATTGGATGAAGGTTTAGCCCGATTAATCGGAAAAACATTTGCCTTAGTTAAGACATAATTTAAAAATTTATTTTCAAATAATGTATGTTTGGCCATAAAGCTTACATCATGTGGAGCTGCAATAAAAGCTAAGAAAAATGGATCGGTCATCGAACGATGTGTTGCCGTTAATATTGAAGGGTTGATATTTTTTAATTTTTCTTTGCCTACTATTTGAGGTTTTCCATTAAATATTATAAATAAAACATAGAAAACCTTAACCATAAAGCTATAAAAAGACATTCATACACTTCCTTTTCTGTAACGATATGCTTTATTGTACCAAGTATTGCTTTTATTTACTAGATTTATCTTATTCTTAATAAATAACTCAAAAAGAGGACTACAATATGAAGAATTATTTACTATTAATAGTTTATTTAATAGCGAGTTTTCCCGCTAATGTTTTTGCAGAAAACTTAGCAGGTAATGTCATCGTTGTTGAACAATATTTAAGTGATCAAACAGCATTTACTCAAGGATTTGAACTTTCAGCTAATAATGATTTAGTTATTGCAACAGGTCTTTACGGAGAATCGATTATTGGGGAATTAGATTTAAAGACAGGTCAAATTAATGTTTTTGACTCACTAGATGAGATATTTTTTGGGGAAGGCATTACGTTTACAAATGATTATTTATGGCAAGTGACATGGGAAAATGAATTGGCCTTCAAACGGGATAAACATGATTATTCAGTTATCGAAACCTATGATTACGAAGGTATGGGCTGGGGTTTAGCTTATGATCCTCAAAATGATGTTATTTGGATGTCAAATGGTTCACATCAACTATTAAAACGTGATAGTGATAATTTTGAATTGTTGGATACGATTGATATTTATTTAAATGGGCTTCCATTGGAACAATTAAATGAACTTGAATATGCAAATGGCTATATTTATGCTAATGTATGGTTTCAAGATTTGATTTATCAGATTGATCCTAACACTGAAAAAGTAGTAGCGCATTATGATATAGCTCCTATAATCGCTAATCTAGATTTAACAGAAGAACAATTGGAACCTATGAATGTTTTAAATGGCATTGCTCATATTGAAGATGATTATTTTTATATAACTGGGAAAAATTACCCCTTTGTATTAGAAGTAAGGCTTGAAGAACCATATAATTAAGTCAATGAAAGGAACAACAGAATGACAGAAGCAGCAGTACGTTATGAATTAATAAAAGAAGAAAAACACACAGGTGCACGTTTAGGAAAACTTCATACACCTCATGGAACGTTTGATACGCCAATTTATATGCCAGTTGGGACTTTAGCAACGGTAAAAAGTTTATCACCTGAAGAATTAAAGGATATGGGTGCACAAATTGTTTTAAGTAATACTTATCATCTTTGGTTACGTCCAGGTGAAGATATTGTAGAAGAAGCGGGCGGGCTTCATAAATTTATGAACTGGGACCGTGGTGTTTTAACTGATTCTGGTGGCTTCCAAGTTTTTTCTTTGAGTGATCGTCGTCGCATTGAAGAAGAAGGTGTTCACTTTAGAAGTCATATTAGTGGTGAACCTTTATTTTTATCTCCAGAAAAAGCGATTGAAATTGAAAATAAATTAGGCGCAGATATTATTATGAGTTTTGATGAATGTCCTGATTTTAACCATACATATGATTATGTGAAGCAATCTATTGAACGAACCACTAGATGGGCTGAAAGAGGCTTAAAAGCCCATAAGAATCCAAAAACACAAGCTTTATTCGGTATTATGCAAGGAGCTGGATATAAAGATTTACGGATGTGGCATGCACGTGAATTAGCACAAATGGATTTTCCAGGTTATTCAATTGGTGGTTTATCCGTAGGTGAAACGAAAGAAGAAATGAATCAAGTGTTAGATTATTTGACACCTGAAATGCCAAAACATAAACCACGTTATTTAATGGGGGTTGGTTCACCAGACGCTCTAATTGACGGAGCTATTCGTGGGGTAGATATGTTTGACTGTGTCCTAGCGACTCGAATTGCACGTAATGGAACATGTATGACGACTTATGGCCGTTTAGTCGTTAAAAATGCCAAATATGCCCGCGATTTCACTCCGATTGATCCTCAATGTGATTGCTATACTTGTAAAAATTATACACGCGCTTATATTCGTCATTTATTTAAAGCGGATGAGTTGTTTGGTATGCGTTTAGCTTCCATTCATAATGTGCATTTCCTATTAAAATTAATGCAAGATGTAAGAGAAAATATTATGAATGATTCTTTATTAGAGTTCAGAGAAGATTTCTTTGAACGTTATGGTTATAACAAAGAAAATGCACCGGATTTTTAGTCGTAAATGATTAAAATAAATAGCTAATATGAACTATCTTTGGTAAAATATTAGCAGATGATTTTTTGAAAGTAGGTGAAATGATGGATGTATTATTAGTAAATTTATTACCTTTTGTCATTATTATGGGCGCGATGTACTTTTTAATGATTCGCCCTCAGAAAAAACAACAAGAGAAAAAACAATCCATGCTTGATTCTATGCAACCAGGTAACTATGTCGTTACAATTGGTGGTTTACATGGGATTGTTGATGAAGTTAACAAAGCAAAAAGAACAGTTGTTTTAGACTGTGAAGGTGTGTATTTAACTTTTGAAATATCAGCTATTTCTACTGTTAAAGAAGGTGTGGTTACAACAGCAGAAGTAACAGAAACAGAAGTAGTAGAAGATGAGTATGATGAGTACGATGCATATGATGCTGCTGATGAAGTCGAAGGTGAATACTCAGAAGAAGAATACGACCAAGAGCATGAATATGCTAGCAAAAATTCTTAATAATGATTAATTTAAGCGGACACTTACTAGTGTTCGTTTTTTTGAATTAAACTTGAGAATACGAACAAATGTTTGTATAATAACCATAAGGAGGAATGGTTATGCAATACGGCATTTTAAAATTTGAAGAACCAAAACCGGATATATCACGTAAAATTTTACATGTTGATATGGATGCTTTTTACGCAAGTGTGGAAATCCGTAATCAACCTCATTTAAAAGATAAACCTGTTGTTATTGCAAAACATCCTAAGTTAACTAATGGTCGTGGAATTGTAACGACTTGTAATTATATTGCTAGACAATATGGTATTCATTCTGCTATGTCATCAATGGAAGCTTATAAACGTTGTCCACACGCTGTTTTTATTGCAGGTAATTATTCATATTATCGTGAGGTTTCCCAGCAAATAAGAGCCATTTTTTATCAATATACTGACCTAGTAGAACCATTATCATTAGATGAGGCATATCTTGATGTCACAAATAACAAAAAAAGAATCAAAAGTGCTACGATTATTGCCAAACAAATTCAACAACAAATATTTAATGAGCTGCAATTAACGTGCTCTATTGGTATATCATATAATAAATTCATTGCTAAGATAGCTTCTGACTTTCATAAACCATATGGACTAACGTTAGTATCTCCAGAAGAGGCTATTCCATTTTTAGAAAATTTGCCGATTGAGAAGTTTTATGGGGTAGGGCGTAAATCAGTTCCTTATTTTCATGAAAAAGGAATAAAAACAGGGAAAGATTTAGCTAATAAAACACTAGAAGAATTAGAAAACGATTTTGGGAAAATGGGTCATTCTCTATTCTTCAAAGTTAGAGGGATTCATAACTCAGCGGTAAAATCTTCTAGAGAACAAAAATCAATTGGGAAAGAAACAACCTTTAGTCAATTTTTAGAGTTTGAACCACAAGTCCTGGAGATACTCAAACAATTAACAGATAAGGTTATTAAAAGTTTGCAATCGAAGGGCTTGCAAGCCCACACTATAACGATTAAAATAAGATATGAAAACTTTGAAACCATTACCCGACAGATGCAAGTAGCAATCGCTTTTGATGAAAATGAATTGGCATTTGAAATGGTAAAAAGTCTATGGTCGAATCATGGTCATCTTAAGCAAAAAATTCGTTTATTGGGTGTGTCGGTTTCAAATTTTGATGATCCTGACTTTGAATTAATTCGATTAAATTTAGAATAAATGAGAGGATATTGTGAATGATTAATTGGTTTATAGAAGCGAACCCAATACTCCAAGCTTTTTTAGGTGGAATCTTTACATGGTTATGTACATTAGCTGGATCCGCTGTTGTTTTTCTTATCAAGGAAATAGATGAAAAGTTTTTAGCGATTATGCAAGGTTCCGCAGCTGGAGTAATGACAGCAGCAACTTTCTGGTCTTTATTATCACCGGCTATATCCTATGCAGAAAATGGTTCAAGTTCTTTACCTGTATGGTTTCCAGCAGCGATTGGCTTTTTAGTGGGTGGGTTTTTCTTACGACTGCTTGATGTTATCGTACCACATATTCACTTAGCTGAAGACCATGGTGATACAGATGTAAAAAAATCATCCTTATCTAGGACGACTATGTTATGGTTAGCCGTGACCATTCATAATTTCCCCGAAGGTATGGCAATTGGAGTGGCCTTTGCTGCTGCTAGTATAGGTGTTGAAGGAGCGAGTTTGTCATCTGCTGTTGCTTTAGCGATTGGAATTGGCTTACAGAATCTTCCAGAAGGATCTGCTTTATCACTTCCACTTTACGCCGAAGGCAAATCTAAATTTACTGCATTTAATTTAGGTCAATCATCTGCCTTAATTGAAATTTTAGGTGCTGTATTAGGAGCAGCTGCGGTAATCGTCGTTCAACCAATCTTACCTTATGCCTTAGCCTTTGCTGGAGGAGCTATGATGTTCGTTGTTATCGAAGAATTAATTCCTGAATCTCAAACATCAAACCATACTGACTCAGCAACAATGGGGTTCATGGTTGGTTTTGTTATCATGATGATTTTAGATGTCGCTTTAGGATAATCATTTATATAAAAATTAATCCAGATATTTATTGGTAGTGTGACTTGTAATGATCGAGTCGCGAGTGCTGCATTGGGCATAAAACTATCATTAAATATTTGGATTTTTTGTTTATTGATAATCAGATCAATCATACTTAATCTGTTTCATATCTGTTATAATATATACAGTAAAGCAATGATATAAAGAATAAACTGTATTATTGAAAAAACTTTTTAATAGTAGATTGCAGATATTTTAATTTAAAGATTTTATATAGAGGTGTTTAAATTGACGAAAAATGAACAAATTATTCAATACATCGAATCTTTGCCGGTTGGGGAGAAGATTTCTGTACGTGGAATTGCAAAAAAATTACATATGAGTGAAGGAACAGCCTATCGTGCAATCAAAGATGCTGAATCCCTTGGTATAGTATCAACAATCGAACGGGTTGGTACTATTCGCATCGAGAAGAAGACAAAGTATTTGCCTGAAATGTTAACCTATGAAGAAATTGTTCGGATTATTGATGGAGATGTTTTAGGTGGTAAGGATGGTCTAAAGGAGCATTTGAATAAGTTCATTATTGGAGCAATGGAAGAAGATGCCATGGTTCGCTATTTCACACCTAATTCATTAATTTTAGTAGGAAACCGAACCACTGTTCAACGACTTGCACTTGAAAATGACTTGGCTGTCTTAGTAACAGGAGGCTTTGAAGTAGATGACGAAATAATTGAATTAGCCAATTTGAAAAAACTACCTTTAATTGTATCGACGTATGATACCTTTACAGTCGCGATGATGATTAATCGTTCAATGAATGATCAAATGATTAAAAAAGATATTTTAACGATCAAAGATGTCTACACACCTATTGAAGAAACCGAGTATTTAACCCAAACGGATACAGTTCACACCTTTCACCAAAAATCAGATAAAACAGGCCTATCGCGTTTCCCAGTAACCTATAATAATCGCTTAATCGGAGTCGTAACTGCGAAAGATTTAATCGGAAAAAGTGAAACGACAACGATTGAACGTGTTATGACAAAAAATACCGTCACAGTCCAATTACATGTGAGCATTGCCAATGTGTCTCACCGTATGATTTGGGAAGATATTGAGATGATTCCCGTTGTAGCAGACAATTTACAACTACTTGGAGTGGTTTCACGGCAAGATGTGATGAAAGCTATGCAAACCGTTCAGCAGCAACCACAAACGATTCATACCTTTGAAGATGAAATGACACTATCACTGGAAGAGATGCCAGAAACATTGGAAAGCCCATATGATTATCGTGTATTTATACAAGCACAAATGATTAATAATTATGGAACAATTTCATACGGTGTTTTATGTGAACTTATTACGCTAGTTGCTCAATCAAAAATTGTTAAAGAAGCCAATGCTAATGTTATTATTGAGAAAATACAATTAGACTATTTTTCATTAATTCAAATTGGAAATGAAATAAACTTTAAAGTAGAAATATTTCATCAAACAAGACGATCCTCATTGGTTCAAGTGGATGTTTTTCATGAAAATACCATTGTAGCTAAAGCCATTATTTCATCACAAACCATTGATCGACAATAGAAAGGAAGTAAATTTATGACCTACATTGAAGAGCAACACATTGAAAATTTATTAGCAGCAATTGAAGCAACGGATACCATTATCATTCATCGCCATGTAAGACCAGACCCTGATGCGATAGGCTCACAGCTAGGATTAAAAAATCTTATTCTAAATAGATATCCCCAAAAACAAGTGCTTGCAGCTGGTTCCACTACTAAAGGCTTAAGCTGGCTCGGTGAGATGGATAAAGTGAAGCAAGAGGATTACAAAGAGGCCTTAGTCATTATCGTTGATACTGCCAATCAGCCACGCATTGATGGTAAATTTTATGATAAGGGTAAAAGCATTATTAAAATTGATCACCATCCAGAAGTCGATGACTATGGGGAATTACAATTGGTCTATCCAATCGCTAGTTCTGTGAGTGAAATTATCACACTCATCGCCATGCAATTAAATGATCGATTACCAATGACTGATGCTGCGGCTGCATTATTATATGCAGGTATTGTAGCGGATACGGGAAGATTTAAGTATGATGCTACGTCCGAATTAACTTTTAAGGCAGCGAGTTTTTTAATTAAATACGACTTTGATGCATTTGATATTAATGACCGGATGGAATTAATTACCTTTGAGCAAGCTAAATTTCATGCCTATGCCTATCAAAACTTAACGATTACTGATGACCAAGTAGCTTATTTAGTCATAAAACGAGATGATTTAAAAGAATTTAATATAAGCGAAGAACAAACTGATAGTGTCATTAATTTAGCTTCTAGACTTGAAGATGTTCTTTCATGGGTAACATTTGTAGAAGGAGATAGCCCGAACGTGAGATATCGTTGCCGGATACGTTCAAAAGGACCTTCTATTAATGAAATAGCAAGTCGCCATGATGGTGGTGGCCATCCAAAAGCTAGTGGGGCAAATGCCTATAGCGAAGAAGAATTAAAAGAAATCATTGAAGAAATGAATGTAGCAAACCGAAAATATTTGCAAGAAAATGAAAGAAAAGTCTGAAATAGACTTTTCTTTCATAAAATATTATATATTATTTTAGTCGTACCAATAACGACCATCTTTTTCTAATAAACTATCAGCCTCTTTTGGACCGATTGAATACGATGCGTAGTTAGGATAGATCGGTGGAGTTGCTTTGTCTGCTAACTTAAGAATATGATCAATAAATTCCCAAGAAGCGTCAACTTCCTCGTAATGCGTAAAGTTTTCTCTTTGACCTATAATACAATCATAAATTAGTCGTTCATAATCACCAGCAAGAGATTTCTCATCTTCTCTATTTAAATAATAAGATAGAGGGACAGACATCAATCCATCATCATAATCAGTATTGTTTTGTTTTAAATGAAGTTCGTATCCTTGTTTTGGTGCAATTTCAATTTTCAAATGGTTTTCTATATTACCATTTGAAGCAGCTTTAAATGCCACAACAATATGCGTTGCTTTTTTAGCAACACGTTTGCCTGAGCGAATATAAATTGGGACATCTTCCCAGCGTTTTGAATCAATCAATATTTTCGCTGCAAAATAGGTTGGTGTCATTGATTCAGGATCAATGTCTTCTTCGTCACGATAAGCAAGAACGGTATTATCTTTATCTGTATCATATTGGCCAAAAACAGTATTCTCATTCAATGCCTCTATGCTGTCGAATTTCTGAATTTTAGACAGGACTTCTAATTTATTTTGATGAATGCCTTCTGCATCAAAATTTTCAGGTTTTTCCATTGTCAATAGGGCCACTAATTGCAGCATATGGTTTTGAATCATATCTTTTAGAACACCACTCGTATCGTAATATTCAGCTCGATCTTCAACACCAACCTCTTCATCTAAGGTAATTTGAATATGGTCGATATGCTGATTATCCCAAATGCTTTCAAATAAAGGATTGTTAAACCTTAATGTCTTGATATTTTGTACCATGTATTTACCTAAATAATGATCGATTCGGTAAATTTGTTCTTCATCAAAAGATTTCTCCAATTGATTTTGTAGTTCTGCAGCTGAAGCTTGATCATGACCAAATGGTTTTTCAATAATCAAACGATTAAATCCTTGTTCCGTTAAAACATTTTGTTGTTTTAAATTATGGGTAATAATTGGGAACAGATTAGGTGCTAATGAAATGTAGTAAATACGATTACCTTGAATATCATATTGATGATCCAGTTTTTCGGCAAGTTCTTTTAAACTTGAATAGTCATCAGCATCGTTGACATCATGGATTAAATAATAAAAATGTGAGATGAACTCGTGGGCATGTTCTTTGTCATCAATTTCATCTTTGATGCTTTCAAGAACAACTTCTCTTATTTTATTATCATCCCATTTACTTCTTCCAGTACCAATCAGAGAAAAATGGTTTGAAATATGCCCATACTTATATAATCGATAAATAGCTGGATACAATTTCCGTGAGGCAAGATCGCCTGTTGCACCAAACAAAGTTATTAATAGTCGATTGTTTTCCATGAAATCCCCCCAGTAAGTACTCTAATTATACGTTAATATACGATTTAAAACAATGATATGAAAAAATTCTATTCATTCAAGCAATTTTAGTATATGATAATCAAACAAATGACAATAAGCTGTCAAATAATATTTTTTAAAAGGAGTTTATATGACTACAATCCATGAATTAAAAGTGGATGATTTTATCATCCAAGCTTTAGAAGATTTAAACTTTATCGAATTAACTCAAGTGCAAGAAAAAGTCATTCCACGTGTTTTAGACGGTAAGAGTCTAATTGTTCAATCTCAAACAGGATCAGGGAAATCACACAGCTTCCTTATTCCAATATTGCAGATGATCCAAGCAGATAAAAAAGAAGTACAAGCCGTCATTACAGCACCAAGCCGTGAGTTAGCGACCCAACTATACAATGTAGCTGTTCAGCTGAATTCATTTTCGGCCAATCCTATCCAAATAGTTAATTATATTGGCGGAACGGATAAAGTGCGCCAAATTGATAAATTAAATCACCAACAACCTCAACTGGTCATTGGAACACCCGGGCGTATTTTTGACTTAATGAAAGAAAATGCTTTATTGGTACAAACGGCGAAAATTATGGTCATTGATGAAGCTGATATGACCTTAGATTTAGGTTTTTTAAACATCGTGGATGAAATTGCTTCACGTCTTAGTAAAGATTTACAACTAATGGCATTTTCAGCAACCATTCCGCAACAATTAACAATATTTCTTAAAAAATATATGGATCAACCTGAAACGATTGTGATTGAATCAAAAGTTTTAATTGCTGATACAATTACCAACTATTTAATTCAAACACGAAGCCGAAAACGTGAAGAGATTATTTACCAACTCTTAACGATAGGCCATCCTTACTTAGTCTTAATTTTTTGTAATACTATTGAGTATGCAGATAAACTTAGTCAATATCTAAAAGAACAAGGCTTAAAAATTGCTACAATTCATGGAAATATTCCACCACGGGATCGAAAAAAAGTGATGAAGCAAATAAGAGATTTAGAATTTCAATTTGTTGTTGCATCTGATTTAGCTGCTCGGGGTATTGATATTCCTGGAGTATCAATGGTTATTAACAGTGAAATCCCTAAAGAGTTAGAGTTTTTCATTCACCGTGTAGGTAGAACAGGAAGAAATGAACTTGAAGGAACAGCTTATACTTTAGCAACTCCAGATGACGATGACGCAATTAATATGTTGGAAAACAAAGGTGTTGAATTTAAGACAGTTGATATTGTTAAAGGTGAAATCGTAGAAGTGACAGGCAGACAACAACGTAAACGCCGAAAAGAAGTTCCAGCTGAAACTGATCCAACGATTAAAGGCATGATTCATCGGAGTAAGAAGCAAAAAGTTAAACCAGGATACAAAAAGAAATTAAAGAGCCAAATTTCTGACCATAAGCGTTCAGAAGCTAAACGATCCAATCGCTTAGAACAACGTGCTAGACGTCGTCAAAATCGAAGAAATAATGAAAGTTAATTTATATTAAATAATATGAAAAACCGAATGAGTCAATAGTTGGACTAAATCCGATACTATTATTGACTCATTCGGTTTTTTACATATTAATCACTTCATTTTTTCCTAATATTGAATCGTTCCATTAGATTTCTTATAAAACGCGAATGATCTTTCAAAGCTAAATAATATAAGAACAAGCTTATAAATTGAAGTAAGAATGTTCCATATTGAATGGCTGGGATAAAGATATTTATTATTTGTATTAAGATTAAGGGAACAAATGAAATAATGACTGATAACTTTAGCCTGATTTTAAAAGGTAAAGGTTGTACTAAACGCAAATTAAATATTCCAGCATAAAGAGCAATTAACAACATTTGAATCCAGTAAAAAATGAAAGAAGAAACAAAATAACTTAAAAAGACTGCGCCTAATAAGGAAAATTGTTGATTATTTACTGACCCCATCAATCGAGTTAACTGATCATGACTGAGTAATGGGGTGGAATAATCTAACATATTATCAACACCACCAACAATTGCGATGGCTTGGTTTTTAAATAAAAATAAGTTTAGTGGGGTATCATCTGAAATTTTATTCGCTTTTTCTACAGGTATCGGAATATTCATTTGAATACCGCGGTTTTCAATTGTATCGTCAATAACGAGCTGAAAAAAGCCAGAATTATAGTACAGTGGTTTTTCATTGTCGCTAATAATCAATTGCTTATCGGTTATTTCATAATTAGGGACATATTGTGATGCGGATGAAATATCAGAAAAAAAGCCATCTAAAATATTGTTAGTAAAATAAAGTAAATTAAAGGTAATAACTAATGATCCTATGAGTGGTAGAATCATCATGGTACGCCACTTTAAATTGATAGACTCAATATAATGGCGTGGATTTTTTAGTGCTTGAATTAAAATTTTAAATAAATGTTTCAAAAGAACTCCTTTCTAGTCGACTTGGACTTGAATGTTATTCTACTATTCTAATCAAGTTGAACTTCATTTGCAATAAGAAGTCAATAGTAAGTTTATGACACAAAGATTACACAGAAACCTCATCATTGTCATCCATAACGATCCTTTCTTCAATTATGAAATCTTCATCATCTACTGTTAATTCAACATTATCTTCAATAAGAGACAGTTTTTGGTTTAACATATTTTTATTTCGATAAAATTCAACATAAGTTAAAGCTAGTAAACCACTTAAACCGATGATTGATGAAGCTAATCCAATCCAAATGCTATTTGGGAAATAGTGTAATTCGATTTCATGACGGCCTTGTGTAATCGGAATAGCTAATAGGGTGTCAGATAAAACACTAACTGGTTCTACAGGTTGATTATCAACTTTTATTTTCCAATTCTTGTCATAAGGAATAGAAAAGAGTACATGAGCATTTTCTTGTACGATAGTGATATTTCCTCGAATACGATTTTGTGAAAACTCTGATACTTGTAACTGATGATCTTGTTTTTCTGCAATCATTTGATTGTAACGATTTTCGTCAAATTCATATAAAGAAACTAGGTTAGCCTTTAATTCATCTTCTAAAAGACGGAAACTAAAGGTCTGATTATTTTGAATTGTTTGATAACTCGCATTGGTTAATTGACGACGTCTAAAAGGGGCATAAAAACGATAACGTTGGCCATTTAATTGTAAAGCGACATTGTCATCATCAAATTGGCTCGGTATGGAGAAATAATATGGATTGTTGCTCGTTGTATTAAACCGTAATTCTACAATCGCATCTTCATCCTCATTGATTGGTACATAGGTAAGATAATCCCCATCGCCTTCATCCGTAATATTAACATTTTCTAAATTTGAAACATCAATCGGAACTTCACTAAAATAAGCTGCACCACTACCATTAAAATCAATCAATGAAAGTAAAGTTTCTTGATTGCGAATGGGTTGATGTCGGACAAACGAAGTCGTGTCATTGACAATTTCTGATGACACTTCCATTCCTAAGCCTAATCGATTGGGATTTTCATAGACTAAAAACCGTGATTCTTCTCTAACAATAGGGTAGGCTTTAATATCTAAATCCGTTGCTTGTGGAAATAATACATATTCTTCTGGAGCTGTGTGGTCTGCTGAGTCTTTAGTAACATCAAGTAAATAACGAACATTAAAGAAATCATCCGTAAATAAAGTACCATTTGTATAAGTAACAAAGCCATTACCTTCAGGAAGTCCTAAATAACCATATAATTGAGGTAGGACCGCATCGAGTGTTGAACCAAAATGATCGAGTCCACTATAATGAGAAAACATAGCCTCATCTTTTGTCCGCATGTAAGTTTTGTTAATCCGATAAAAGTCAGTATCATCATGACGTAAACCATCAACTGCTTCATTTAAAGTAGCAGTATAATCATCAAATTTACTTACATCAACATAACTCATTTCATTTAGTATCAAAACCCCATTAATAAATAACTCGCAAGATACAATTACTAGCAATATAATTTGACGTAATGACGACTGTAGTTGTTCCATTTGGAAAATTAACAATAAGACTAAGAAAAAGGTAAGTGTAATAAATAACCGCATTTCATCCAAAAATTCATATTCATTGTAAAAATAATAATAGAAAGTATAAGCGGAAAAAGTTAACATTAAGCTGATCAAAGTGATCGCCGAATAACGTTTTGGCTGATATTTAAATGCTTTTAAAGCTAAAACTATTATGAAAAAACTGTGTGTAAATGAAAAGCGGAAGTGATACCAGATTGGGAATTGTCCACCATGCCATATTCGATCTAAAACTTTGTAATGATAGGTAAATAGAAAGACAATCGTTATCATAATCGCAGCAATTTTTTCAGATAAGTTAATTTTTCGATTGGTGAAATATAAGACTAGTAGTAATAAAATGAACGTTCCCGCAAATAAATTGGGTGAACCTTTAGACATTTCATCAAAATTAAAACTACCAATGAATAATTTAGAACCTATGTCAGTTAATTCATGTGCAACGTCTAAATTAAATTGAAAGTTCATATGTTCAACTTTACTCGATGTTAAGGAAATAAAGGTTGGGATGAGACTCAAGCCACTCATTAATACCGCAACAATTGAATAGAGGACAAAACGACCATATTGAATCAAGGCTTTTTTCCATTGTGAGCTTGAATAATGCTCAAAAATAACAAAAACAGCATAAAAAGCTAAGAAAATACAGATTATGTAACCAATATAATAATTGGCAACAAGCATGATACTCAATGAACATACATATAGATAAGGTTTTTCTAATTGAATAATTTTATCCAAACCTAATGCAATTAACGGAAGAAATACAAGACCGTCTAACCACATAATATTTAATAAATAGACAACTACATAGCTCATTAAGGCATATGAAAAGCTAAAAATTAATGAACTAGCAGTATTAGTGTGATATTTTTTTCGGGCAAAGTACATAAATGATAAACTCGAAGCTATTACTTTTAAATAAGTGATTGTAGTAACAGCTACTGCCAGTTGGTCTTCTTTAAAAAGTAAAAAAATTAAATTAAATGGACTCATTAAATAATAAGCCCATAGACCTATCATTTCACCACCAATTGCCTTTTGGAAAGAGTAGAGTAACATTTCAGGTTGGTTAAAAACTGTTTCACGGTATAGGCTATAAAAATCAATATATTGTTGACCTAAATCAACTGTTAGCATGGTTTCACTGCCAAATGGAGTAAAACCAAAAACGACAGCTATTCCAATTAAAATGATTGAAAGAAAAAGAATATTTATTGCATAAGGCTTAACCTTTTGTAACATATGGGGTTCTCCTTTATTGATAAAATTGCTACAATTTTATTTGCATGCAATTAACATCTTAACAAATAAAAATAAATACTGCATTAAAGCTTGCTGATTTTTTATAAATTTAAAGTTTTTCTATTAGTTTGAATTTAATTTATCATTAGTACAAATATTTGCTATAATGAATAAGCAATTATTTTAGAAGTGAGTGATCAAATGGCGAGATATAAATTGAAAAAGAAAAAGGAACGTTCACATATTCCAAGACGTTTGAACTTATTGTTTTTCATTGCTTTTTTATGCTTTACAGCATTATTTTTACGATTAGGTTATCTTCAATTATATAGCGGCGAAGCTTTAAATGACATGGTTCAACGAACTGAATCGACTATTTCTACTGGAGCTGTTCCTAGAGGTATGATTTATGATAGTAGTGGGAGAGTTCTAGTTGGGAATAATCCCGAACTAGCTATTTTGTACACACGCGACCGTGATTCACAAATTTCTTCCCAAGATATTATAGGTGTAGCAAAAAATCTCGCTTCATTAATTGAAATTCCAATTCAAGATTTAACCGAACGTGATCTAAAAGATTATTTCATTATTGATAACACAAGTTTAGTGAATAATCGTTTAACTGACGAGGAGAAACTCTTACCAGGAACACAATTATATCAAGTACAATTGGATGCCGTTACTGAAGAAGATTTAAATTATTCACCAGCTGAGAGAAAAATTATTGCTTTATTTAAAAGAATGAATAGTGCCTTTGCCTTATCGACAGTTACAGTAAAAAATCAAAATGTAACTCAAGCTGAGGTTGCAAGGGTAAGTGAGCAATTACATGATTTACCTGGTATATCGATTGGGACAGATTGGCAACGTACATATCCAGCAGGCGATATGCTGCGCTCTGTGCTAGGTCAAGTTTCAACTGAACAACGTGGATTACCAAGTGAAAATGCTCAATATTTATTAAGTAAAGGTTATGCAATGAATGATCGTGTCGGTATTTCTTATTTAGAACAACAATATGAAGATGCACTAAGAGGGTCAAAATCCATTCATAATATCGTTACAGACTCAACCGATGATATTTTGTCCAATCAAGAATTATTTGAAGGGGCAAAAGGGGATAATTTAATGCTGACGATTGATACTGAATTCCAACGGAAAATAGATCAAATAGCTGAAGATGCTTTAGTCAATATGACCAATAGAGGTTATAACGACCGGGTCTATATTGTCGTCATGAATCCGCAAAATGGTGATATTCTTGCTTTAACCGGTAAACGTTTTGAGTATAACCAAAATACAGATTCGTACAATTATGATGAGATTGTAGATGATGCCTTAGGAGCGATTAATACAAGTTACGGAATGGGATCAAGTATTAAACCAGCAATGGTTGGGATTGGTTATTTAAATGATGTTATCGAAGTTGATGATAATGTTATTTTAGATGAACCTTTAAAATTCCAAGCATCTCAAGAAAAATCTTCCGTATTTAATCGTAATGGACAAATGCCAATTTCAGACATACAAGCCTTACAAATGTCTTCAAATATTTACATGATTAAAATGGCAATGGAAATTGGAGGCCAAACTCAATACGAAGAAAATGGTCAATTAACGATTGATAATAATACCTTAGAAATTTTACGTGGGTATTTTGCTGAATTTGGTTTAGGTACACAAACAGGTATTGATCTTCCGAATGAATCTTCAGGTTATAGTCCTGATAGCACACAATTAGTTAGTGCTCTAGACTTGTCGTATGGTCAATTTGACTTATATACACCTTTGCAAATGGCTCAATTTGTCTCAACCATTGCTAATGGTGGAATAAGATATGCACCACGTTTAGTTAAAGAAATTCGTGGAACAGATGCAAATGGTGAATTGGGAGATATTCGTGTTTCACTTGGACCAAAAGTTATGAATGTTATTCAATTAGAAGAAGAAGAAATGGCGCGCATCCATGAAGGAATGCTCCAAGTATCACATACCGATGAAGGTACAGCACGTTACTTCTTCCAAAACTATCCAATTCAGGTTGGATCAAAAACAGGGACAACAGAAGCATTTTATTCTGGTCCCATTCAATATGTTCGTAACCAACCTGTTACGAATGCTACATATGTAGGTTTTGCACCTTATAACAATCCAGAAATTGCAGTTTCAGTAGTCGTGCCTTATCTTTTAGAAGAATCATGGGGGCGTGAAAGTACACGTATTGCACACCAAGTCATGAATGCTTATTTTGAAATGCAAAATGAAACGAAGGAATTAATAGAACAACATATGGAAACATTTGTTGAACCAGCTAGTTAAAGATTATATTCGACTTTTTATAAGATAGTTTAAGTATGCTAAATCTGAGAGGCAGACACTTTTCTTTAAAAAAGTCGAATTTTTCTATATATTAATAAATATCTTACTGCTGTTTAAAAAGTATGGACTGGAGGAAATACAATGGAAGAAACATTTGTCATGCTTAAACCAGATGCTTTAGAAAGAAGATTAGTTGGAAGTATTATTAGTCGGATAGAAGCAAAAGGTTACCAAATACTACAATTAAAATCTACAAGATTAGATGCCGACATAGTCCGTGAACACTATAGTCATCATATCGAAAAAGATTTTTTTCCAAAACTTGAAAACTATATGTTACGCGGTCAAGTTGTCTTAATGAATATACATGGACCTTCTTGTATAGAAGGCATGCGCCTTTTAGCTGGTCCAACAAATCCAAAAGACGCAATGCCAGGATCCATACGTGGAGATTACGCCGTTGCTACTACTGAAAATTTAATTCATACATCTGATTCAGCTGAAGCTGCCGCAATTGAGCTAAGTCGATTTAGATTAAAATAAAAATACCTCTAATTAAGCCGAGTAAATTCGCTTAATTAGAGGTTATTTTTATGGAATATAGTAATATTGTCCATTGGTTAAAATTTCAGCAATTTGGTTAATTGACATGTCTGAATTTAGTTGATATGAATTGGCTTGTAATATTGATTCTAAGCCCCAATATTCTATTAAGTCTTGGAATTCAGTAGCAGAAACAATATAACCTTCACTTTCTAAACGATTCGCTATTTCTGTTGAAGCCTCGCCAGAATTAATCGTGAATGTACCACTCACAAATTCTCCATTAGAAGTATTTTGTGTGGTTGAAGTATCGTTATTCGAATTTGTATTAGTTGTCGATTCTTCTGATTCGACTTGAGATTCATTGTCGGAAACTTCTTCATTTGAATTGGAAGATTCATCGGTTTCAGTTGATTCACTACTTGAACGTTCATTTTCGTATGAAGAAATTAGGCGACTTTGTTCTTCATTTAAATCATTTAATGATGCGATAGATGTATTTAGTACATCGCGTGTTGATTCTAACGATTCGCGTTCAGACAAGATTGAACTCATTTCCTCACGATATTGTGATAATTCTTCTTCGTATTGCTGTTGATTATTTAAAACGGAAGAAATTTGAATGCCTTCAACCGGGACATTACCTTGAAAGAATATAGCAAATGCTCCTGTTAGAACAGCTGCAGCTAGAAATCCTAAACCCATCGACCGTAGAGTGTTTTTATTCATTTTTAGACCTCTTTCTATCGGTTTTCGATATAATCATCGATGATGTCTTGAATGATTCTTGTATTTAAATTGACCTCATGACCAATTTCATGCATCGTATAACCTTGAGAATAGAGACGAATTACTTCATCACGTGTATCGTCAGATACTTCGGCTATAGTAGTTTCTGTAATCGTAACATTTTCAGTAACTTCAGTTGTATTGTCATAGTCAACTAAATCTTGATCTTCTAACTGACGATCAGTATTATCATTATCAAAGTGATAATCTTTTTCTAATTCTGAAAGTCGACTTTTAATACTATACATTTCTTGTGATTGCTGCGTAGTAAATTCATTTAGTTGTTTTTCAATATCTTTTGTATCGTTATTATACAAAGATAATACCAATAAAATAACAGCAATAACCAGTAAAACAATAACTAAGATCCAAATATCCATTCCAGCACCTCTTTCGCTCATTTGTTCATTTACTAATTTTAACAAAACTGAAAAAACTTTCAACGTATATCATATTACATTATGATTAATATTTTAAAAAATGCAAATATGTATACAAGAAAATGTTTTTTTAAAAAAAGATAGATAAACATAGAAATCAATGCTATAATATCACAGTATTGTTCGTTTGAACATTAATTTTTATTGCCAGTAGGGAGGGAACACGATGCGCATTAACATTAACTTAGAATGTACGGAATGTGGGGAACGTAATTATTTAACTAACAAAAATAGACGTAACAACCCTGACCGCATTGAAGCAAAAAAATATTGCCCAAGAGAAAGAAAAGTAACTTTACACCGTGAAGTTAAAAAATAATTAATTTGTTTTATGAAAAGCTTGCTGTTGTTATAAATAGCAGGCTTTTCTTTTTTAAGCATTGTTGATAAAAATTATAGGTGATTACTACAAATTGATGGTTATATTAGGTATAATAAAAATATCTGTGAGAAAAATAGTAAGAGAGGTGAATAAGTGAATCGAACAAATACTTTCTTTAACAGACGGTTTCAGTTAAGCAAAAATTCTCCATACATGACTTATATATTTTTATTCATTTGTATAGCTGTCTATCTGTTTATGCTAATAAGGTATCGGACGACTGAAAATTCGATGGTTTTAATAGCGATGGGGGCTAAATTTAACGAACTTATTGTTTTTAATAACGAATGGTGGCGTTTAATTACTGCAGCTTTTATTCATATCGGCATTGAACATATTTTAATGAATGGCATTTCCATTTATTTTATTGGCTCCGAGTTAGAAACGATTATGGGTCATGTTCGATTTGCCATTTTATATATTGTTTCTGCCATTGGTGGAAATCTTTTATCCTTTGCATTTAGTAGAAACGTATCTGCAGGTGCCAGTACAGCTTTGTTTGGTACCTTTGCTGCCTTTATAGTTTTATCCTATTTATATCCTAATTTTAGGTATTTAGCCATTCGCGCTCGATCTTTTTCTTTTTTACTGCTAATCAATATTGTTATGGGTTTTTTTAGTTCTGGTATTGATTACTGGGGTCATATTGGTGGAGCTATTTATGGAATATTAATTAGTTTTGTATTAGGACTTCCTCAAAAAAATGATTTTCCTAAACGTTATAAAGCATTGGCTCTTGTTGCTTTAATTGGAATTTCATTAGTTTTGATTTGGTTTGGTACACTAAAAGTGTATGCTTATTATCGGTAATTATTAATAAACAATTAAGAAGGGATGATTGTATTGAGTAAATATATACTTGGTGTTGATTTAGGAGGTACATCAGTAAAAATGGCTGTTGTTTCTCCAGATGGTGAAATCATGAAAAAATGGAGTATCGGAACAAATATTATTAATGATGGGGAAGCGATTGTTCCAGATATTATTGATTCAATTAGAGATCACTTAGAGCTATTTCAAATGGATATTAATGACTTTTATGGAATTGGTATGGGATCACCTGGTGTTGTTGATGCAGATAATAAGACTGTTATTGGTGCCTATAACTTAAATTGGACTAAATTACAACGCATTGGTGAACAAATGAAAGATGCTTTCAATATTCCTTTTTATATTGATAATGATGCCAACGTTGCCGCTCTTGGAGAACAATGGAAGGGCGCAGGAAATGGAGCTTCAAACGTTGTGATGATGACACTAGGAACCGGGATTGGTGGCGGTGTGATTAATGAAGGGAAAATTGTCCGCGGCCAAGGCGGTGGTGGTGAAATTGGTCACCTTCAAATTACAACTGATATGGATGTACAATGTACCTGTGGTAAGACAGACTGTTTAGAAATATTAGCATCTGGAAAAGGGATTATTAATTTAGCGCGTTATTTCTCAGATCGTTACGAAGGTAATTCAGAATTAAAACGCCAAATTGATGATGGAGAAAATGTTGGTGCAGAAGATATATTTAACGAAGCACAAAATAATGACTTCTTTGCTGGTGAAATTGTTGACCAATGGGCGAAATTCATGGCTTTAGCATGTTCTCATATTGCCAATGTTGTTAATCCTAAATATATTATTTTAGGTGGCGGTGTATCAGCAGCTGGTCAATATTTAATCGATTTAATCAACCCTTATTTTAAACAATATGTTTTCCCACAAATATTTGAATCAACTTCATTACGTTTAGCAGATATTGGTAATGATGCTGGAGTTATTGGAGCTGCCAGACTGGTTGAAGAAGCGTTTAGTTAGGAGTTTATCATGGATTTTTTAATTGGATTATTAGTTTTAATTGGGTTAGGATTTCTAACTTACGGTATTTATAAATTATATCACTATATTTTAAGACGTAGGAGTGCTACTGTCGTAGAGTCATATGAATTAGATGATATCATTCGTCGGGTACAATTGGTTGATGTTCGCGAGGAACCAGAATTTGATGCAAAACATATATTAGGTGCACGAAATATACCTATTTCTCAATTCAGTATGCGCTATAAAGAATTACGTAAGGATCAGCCAATTTATCTTTATGACGATTCAATGACACTTGCCTCACGAGCAGCGAATACGTTAAGAAAAAATGGTTATAAAGATGTATTTATTTTAAATGGTGGCTTTTCAAAATGGTTTGGAAAAGTGAAATCTAATATTAAATAATCAAAAAGGTTCAATGATGTCATCATAACATCATTGAACCTATAATTTTGTTTGAATTTTTACATGAAAGTCTTGATGCCAACTAACACGCTAATTATGAGTGATACAATCATAAGAGTTACCATAATAATAGCAGTTGTCTTAACGAGCTTATCCATTCTGCTTGCTTTTTTTTGGTTAAATGGTTTCATTTTATGCTCCTTTTAATAAAACTTATTGATAATATCTTAACCAAATAATGTGGTAGTTTCAATGTTATTTGTGCTGATTACTTTAAAAACATGTTAAAATTTGATAAAATTAAGTTGAATATATAAATAGTAAGTATTATTTTAACTTAATATGAATTGTTAAACGTTGGCTTTTTTAGAGATAGAAAGTGCCTAATGCTATTATTCAATGTTTTTTATTAAAAATAGATTAAATTTCTTCTTTTTATATAATTAAAGTTTAACATTTGTTTGATTTAGCTTTTCATGTTAACATAAATGACTTACAATAGGTATATATGATATTTATTTGGGTATGAATAGAGGAGGTCAGTAGATGTCAGAAGATCGTAAACAACGAATTTTGATAATTGAAGATGAGAAAAATTTAGCCCGTTTTGTTGATTTAGAACTTCAACATGAAGGTTATGAAACAATGATTTGTTATGATGGTCGTAGTGGTCTTGAAGCAGCTTTAAATGAAGATTGGGATGTTATTTTGCTTGATTTAATGTTGCCGCAATTAAATGGTTTAGAAGTGTGTCGTCGTATTCGACCAATTAAAGACACACCAATAATTATTATGACAGCAAGGGATTCTGTTATGGATAGAGTTTCGGGATTAGACCAAGGTGCGGATGACTATATTGTTAAACCATTTGCTATTGAAGAGTTATTGGCACGTTTAAGAGCTTTATTCCGTCGTATTGATACAGAAGAAGAACAACATAATGCTAACCAACCAACCGTTAAATATCGTGATTTAACGATTGAGAAAGCTAATCGAATTGTTAAACGCGGTAATGAAGTGATTGATTTAACTAAACGTGAATATGAGTTGCTTTTATATTTAATGGAAAACTTAAATATGGTTAAATCTCGTGAAGTATTACTTGATAAGGTTTGGGGATATAAATCAGAAGTTGAGACCAATGTGGTTGATGTTTATATTCGTTATTTACGTAATAAAATTGATGTGCCAGGACAAGACAGTCATATTCAAACTGTTCGTGGTACAGGATATGTCATGAGAACATAATCATGTTTAAGAGAATATTTAATAATCAACAACCCATTTCCTTAAAATGGAAATGGGGTATTTTACTTTTTGTGACGTTAACTTTATTTGGTTTTTTTAGTAGTCTAATTTATCAGCAAAATGCACTTAATATACAGTTGAATCAGATACAGGCAAATCATCAATATTTTTTTGAAGCGGCCATTAATTATTTAGAATCGATGGATGAACCAATACAACGGACACATTTTCAATCTGTTTTAGATGAAGCGAATAATAATGACCTTAATAATACACATGATTCTACGCTTGAATTTCTAACTTATTTTGAATCAAATGATATTGTATATCGATTTTTTAATGAAAAACAGCAGTTAGTGTATGAAACGCAACATATTAACTTAAATCCGGTTGAATATTCTGATAGTTTAAAACGAATGGATGTTAATAACCAAATGGCACTTGTCGGTAGTACTAAGATAATTTCGGAAAATACAGGTGAAAGTGTAGGGTCGTTTCAATATATTGTGATGCCACAATTATTTGATGATATTAAATCACAAATGCAAAATAATCTTTATGTTATCTTGATTGGGATTATCCTATTTGCTTTAGCCATTTCTTTCTTGTTAATCCGTCTATTTTTAAGACCATTAACTTATTTGGTTAATTCTTTGGACTTAGTTGAAGCCGAAAGCTTATCTCAATTACGTGTAAGAAAACCTCGCTCTACGGATGAGTGGAGTGATTTAAGTGATCATATTAATCGTTTGTTAGATAAAATTGATAATTATGTTAAACATCAAAAACAATTTGTAGAGGATGTTTCCCATGAACTGAGAACACCTGTTGCAATCGTTGAAGGTCATTTAACGATGCTTAATCGTTGGGGGAAGGAAGATCCGGAAATTTTAGAAGAATCCATTTCAGCTTCTTTACAAGAAATTACGCGTATGAAAGGACTTGTACAAGAAATGCTAGATTTAATGCGGGCAGATCATGTAGATATTGACTATAAAGATGAAATTACTGAGGTCTATTCAACGATTCGACAAGTTTTTAATAATTTTGTGATGTTATATCCTGAGTTTCAATTCTATTTGGATATCGAATCAGATCCTGATGAATTGTATGTCAAAGTCTTTCGCAATCACTTTGAACAAATATTTATTATTTTGTTAGATAATGCCGTTAAATATAGTACAGACCGTAAGGAAATCCATGTAGCTTTGAGTACGAGTGTAACGGCTATTCGAGTAGCTGTTCAAGATTTTGGAGAAGGGATGTCTGTTGAAGATAAGGACCGCGTTTTTGGTCGTTTTTACAGAGTCGATAAAGCCCGATCTCGCGATAAAGGTGGGAATGGTTTAGGTTTAAGTATTGCTCAACAATTGGTTAAATCCTATCGAGGTGAAATTTGGGCAGATAGTGTTCTTCATCATGGGTCGATTTTCTATGTAGAATTTCCTATTTTAAGTGATACACGTCAAATTTATAAGAGTAAGCAGATTGCTAAGCATAAATCCCTATAAAAAATAAATCCGACTATCTTTTGAAATGAAAGATAGTCGGATTTTTTAATATTAACGTCGTTGTTGCTTACCAGCGTTACGTTGTTTTCCAGCATTTCGACCAGATTGTAGTTCATTTTTAGTAGGTACTAAGCGTTGGTTTTCAGTCGTTGTGGCTTTTACAACCTTGCGTTTACGTTTACGTTTTGGTGTATTTTTATGTTTTTCTGCTTCTTCATCAATCATTTTTTGTACTTTTGGTCTAACAACATAATTAGAGTACAATTGTTGAATAATACCAAAAATGGCACCTGTTAAGAAGTAAATACCTAAACCAGCGGCAGAGATATAAGTAATCCAACCAATCATTATTGGATTCATTAACATCATGGTTTTATTCGTTTGTTGTGCAGTGTTATTACCATTAGCTGCTTGTGGTTGCGTTTGTTGCATCATCCAACCTTGTGCAAAAGTAAAGATAACAACTAAAGCTGTTACTATAATACTTTGTTCACCTAAAGAAATACCAAGGAAAGTTGACTTAATGATTTGGTCAGATGAACGGATAGCAGCATAAACTGCTGAAATAATTGGCATTTGAATTAGGAGAGGTAAACATCCGGATAGGCCGCCAAACATGCTAATATCATATTTTTTGTAAACAGCCATCAGTTCATTATTCAAGGCTGCTTTTTCTTGTGGATCTTCAGTAGCTTCAATATCTTCTTTTATTTCATCAATTTCTGGTTGTGCAATCTTCATTCTAGCTTGACTGATCATTGAATCTCTTGTCATCTTTAATGAGGATGGTAACATTAATAGTCGTGTAATTAAGGTTACAATAATAATAGCAATACCATAGCTACCACCAAAAATATTTGCTAAAAAATCAAGAAAGTTTGAGGCTGGAACCCCTAAATACTCATAAATCCAACCTGATGGATTCCCAGCTTCGTCATAGCCAACACATCCACTAGCTATTAAAACGACGAAGATCAATAATCCAATCATTTGGGTTCTACGTTGTCTATTTTTCATTTTTCACGCTCCGATAAAAATTTCATACCTATCCACTATAAAAGAATATGAGGGAAAATTCAATATAAAAATCGTATTATCGTTGCTTTTTTGTGAATCTTAATACTTTCGTCTTAGTATTCTACGGTAAAGTTATTATATACTTCAGATGTATCTAATTTAGTTTTCTTAACATTTTCTATTTTCATTAATGAGTGTTGAGGTTTTTGTATATTATTAATAAATTGATCAATCACTGTTTCTTTAGTTTGCGCAATAATCCTTACGTCGCCAGAATATAAATTTTTAACAGTTCCATTTACGTTAAATTTTTTTGCTAATTTTTGAACATAATTTCGATAGCCGACACCTTGGACTCGACCAGAAACAATTAATTCGTATGTATGCATTTTTATTTATTCTCCTTATAAATTATGGACTTTAAACTTTCACATTTAACATGCTATAATATTCTTTAGACTAATTATACAATAAACTGTTTCTAGAAATAAATAAATACCACATGTTATGCTTTGAAGGAGGAAACATTTTTGTCTACTAAAAAGACGACTAGCAAGAAAACAAAATCGAAGGCTAGTAACAAGCAACAAACGTCCCATTATCAGGTCACTTATTTAATCCTTGGGATTTTTATTAGTTTTTTTTCTATTATTGGTTTATTTAACTGGGGTTTTATTGGTTTATTAATGGCTAATTCCATCCGCTTATTTGTCGGTGAAGCTTATGTTTTAGTATTAGTATCATTTTTATATCTTGGATTTAAAATGATATTTTCGGGAAAAATTATATCGATTAATCTAGTGAAGTTTATCGGTTTTGTTTTAATCCTCGCAAGTATATCGACAATCCTACATTTTCAAAGTTTTCATACACCAGGAGTTATAAATACTGATGTCATACAAGAAACACTTGCGACTTTTAGAAATGAGCTCTTAACAAGTCAAAATAAAGTATCTTTAGGTGGAGGCTTACTTGGATCAGTTCTTTATATGGGCTTTAATTATTTATTTGGATTTTGGGGAGCGCATATATTCTTAGTCCTTATATTTTTTATTGGTTTATTTATGTTGGTGGGAATTAATATTCATGCTTTTCAGCAAGCAATGAAAGATTTATGGGCTTATTTTGTTCAGTTTTTAAGAAGTATAAAAAATTCTTTCAAAAAAGCGACTGAAGTGTTTGAAAAAGATAAAACATTTAAGGACAACAGTGATGGATCATCTGAACTAGTAGAAGTTGTTGATGAGAGTGAAGATCCGCTGCCAGAAGTTAAAAAACGAACTAACATTTTCAATCGTTTAATGGACTCATTTATAGGCTCAAATGAAAATTTATCCAATAATAATCCTGAGAGTAATTTAGAATACCAGCCTATCAAATTAGATAAAGAAAAATCTTTAGAAGAACCTTTTGATGCAACTAGTCCTCAAGCAACAACTGCTTCGATTATGCGAGCAACTTATTTAGACGGAAAAACATTAGATTTAGATTATTTTGATCAAGCAAATGAAACCTTTGATGATGAACATTCATATGAGTCTGATGAAGTTGTTGTTCAACAACAAAAAAATGATACTCCAGAAGTAGAGCTTGAAATGGATACGATAGAGATTGAATCGATTCAAAATCGACCTAAAAATGAAAATATCAATCAAAGTTCAAAACCATCAGAAGAAGTGATTAATTCTGCCAGCCGTTGGCAAGATAAGGCGAATCACAGTCTGGCCTTAACAGCCGATGCATTGGATGAGGCTCTGTCCACTTCTGAAGATTCTGTATCGGCAAAAGAAAAAGCACATAAGAAAAAGAAAGATAGCAAAAATTATAAATTGCCTACGAAAGCATTACTGAATAAAATACCACCCGTTGACCAGTCAGAAGAATATGCCCGAATTAATAAAAATATTGATAAGTTAGAAAAAACATTTGAAAGTTTTGGGGTAAACGCCAAAATTGTCAAAGCTAATTTGGGGCCATCCGTTACTAAATACGAAGTGCAACCTGCCATTGGTGTTAAAGTAAGTAAAATTGTTTCTTTATCAGATGATATTGCTCTAGCACTTGCTGCTAGAGATATTAGGATGGAAGCACCTATTCCTGGTAAGTCATTAATAGGTATTGAAGTTCCAAATACTCAAGTAAGTCCTGTGTCTTTTTGGGAGATCATTGATGCTGCATTGGATAGCCCAAATTTATTAGAAGTTCCGTTAGGAAGAGATATTTCAGGAACGGTTTGTTTAGCTGATTTAAGTAAAATGCCACACTTATTGATAGCTGGGGCAACTGGTAGTGGTAAATCTGTTGGAATGAATGTCATCATTGTGTCTTTACTAATGAAGGCTAAGCCTGAAGAAGTGAAGTTTTTAATGATTGATCCTAAAAAAGTAGAATTAACCATGTATGATGATATCCCTCATTTACTAGCACCCGTTGTTACTAATCCGCGAAAAGCTGCACAAGCTTTAAATAAAATTGTTCAAGAAATGGAACGACGCTATGAATTATTTGCTGCTAGCGGAGTTCGTAATATAGATAGCTATAATGAAAATCTTGATCATTGGAATGCTGAAGAAGGACATAATCTTGAACCTTTACCAAAAATTGTTGTATTTATTGATGAGTTAGCTGATTTAATGATGGTAGCAAGTAATGATGTTGAAAATGCGATTATTCGCCTGGCGCAAATGGCTCGTGCAGCAGGAATCCATATGATTATTGCGACACAAAGACCGTCTGTGGATGTTATTACAGGTATTATTAAAGCGAATGTTCCTTCAAGATTAGCCTTTGCTGTTTCGAGTGGAACAGATTCACGGACGATTTTAGATAGTGTAGGAGCTGAGAAGTTACTTGGTCGAGGAGATATGCTATTTCAACCAATGGGGAGAAATAAACCAATTCGTGTACAAGGTGCTTATATTTCTGATCGAGAAGTCGAACGAATTACAGAATATATAAAAGAACAACAAGATGTTAATTATGACGAAAATATCGTCATAACTGAAGAAAATGATATGGATATGGAAGTCTCAGATGATGAATATTATCCAGAAGCAGTTGAAATGCTATACGGATTAGAAACCATTAGTATCTCGCAATTACAAAGAAGATTTAGGATTGGTTATAACCGGGCAGCAAGGTTAGTGGATGATTTAGAGGCTCAGGGTCTAGTAAGTGAACAAGATGGAAGTAAACCGCGTCAAGTACTGGTTGGTCAGATGAATATAGAAGAATAGATTTTCAAAAATATGAACGATTAAAAACGATTGATAATTATCATTCGTTTTTAACCGATTTCATATTGCTTTTTTTAACTGCTTACTTTATAATAATTCATGAAATAAGCAATTAATATTTAGGGGGAAAAATTAATGAAGAAATTTTTTGGCTTAGCCGCATCAGCATTATTATTAGCAAGTGCCGTAGCTCCTGTTGCTACAACAGTATCCGCACAAGATGATGAGAACTTCTCAGTTGTTATGATTACAGACATCGGTGGTGTAGATGACCGTTCATTTAACCAAAGTGCATGGGAAGGTTTAATTGCACTTGGTGAGGAACATGGATTAGAACGCGGCGTTAATGGATATGAATATTTAGTTTCTAACAGTGATTCTGACTTCATTCCAAACTTAAATACTGCTTTACAAGCTAACTTTGATTTAATTTTTGGTATTGGATTTAAATTAGAAGATGCTATTGCAGAAGTAGCTGAACAAAACCCAGAAAGACATTTTGCAATTGTTGACTCTGTCGTTGATTTACCAAACGTAGCATCGTTAACATTCTTAGATAATGAAGCAGCATTCTTAGCTGGTGTTGCAGCAGCTCACACAACAGAAACAAACCATGTTGGTTTTATTGGTGGACAAGAAGGTTTTGTTATTGACCGTTTTGAAGCTGGGTTTGTTGAAGGGGTAAAAGCAGTTAACCCTGACATTGAAATCTCGATTGAATATGCAGGTAGCTTTGGTGATGCTTCTAAAGGACGTCAATTAGCAGCTGCTATGTACTCAAATGGTGCTGACATTATTTATCATGCATCAGGTGATACAGGTAACGGTGTATTCTCTGAAGCGCGTGACTTAGTAACAAATGATCCATCATTAAATATTTGGGTAATTGGTGTTGACCGTGATCAAGAAGAAGAAGGACAAGTTGAAATCGATGGCGAAATCCGTAATTTAACTTTAACTTCAACACTTAAAAACGTTGGCGAATCTGTGAAATTATTCTCAGAATCAGCAATGGATGGAACCTTCGAAGGTGGATTGACTGTTTATGGTTTAGCTGACGGTGGTGTTAGTTTAACTGATGGTGAATTATCAGAAGAAGCACTTGAAGCAGTTGCAGAATATACACAAAAAATTATTGATGGTGAAATTGTAGTTCCAGAAAAACCAGGCGAATAATTTTAAAACATTAATTTGACTAAATTGGACAATAAGATAATCTATTCATTTATGTAACAAAAATCCGAACTTTTAATGAAGTGGAAACGTCTTGTAATTAAGACGCCTTACTGACACGAATTATAATCCTTATAGCGAACGTTATTATGATTATAATTTATAATCAACTTTTACTTGAAGTTGAATTTTCAGTTTGCTATTACACAATAATTAAAAGTTCGGATTTCTTTATGTATTTAACCTATTTTTTGGTTATAACTATCAAGTTTTTACAGATTTTGCTATTTTTTTAATTAATTTTAACATTCTTGCAATAATTTATTGGTAATGTGTGATTTTAAAGGTTAAAATAAAGAAAAGTTACATGTTTATCGTTTTTATGGATTTATTTATTGTCTTAGTTTTTTTATAGATGATTGGAGGAGTGACATGGAATCAACATCAGTTCCGGTTATTAAGATGCGTGGAATATCGAAGCAATTCGGTGATTTTTACGCCAATAAAAATATCAATCTTGAACTACAAAAAGGCGAAATTCATGCTTTGCTTGGGGAAAATGGAGCAGGGAAATCAACTTTAATGAACATTTTATCAGGGTTGTTGGAACCTACTTCTGGAGATATTTTATTAAATGGCAACAAAGTATCGATTGACTCACCAACAGAAGCGAATCAGTTAGGTATAGGAATGGTTCATCAACACTTTATGTTGATTGAAGATTTTACGGTTGTTGAAAATATTATTTTAGGTAATGAACCTGTCAATAATATTTTTTTAGATAAAAATAAAGCACGACAAAGAATCATGGAATTGTCTAAACAGTATAGTCTATCTGTTAATCCAGATGTGAAAGTTGAAAGTATTAGTGTAGGGATGCAACAAAGGGTTGAGATTTTAAAAACTCTTTATAGAGGAGCAGATATTCTGATCTTCGATGAGCCAACTGCAGTCCTAACACCTCAAGAAATTGATGAATTAATGAAAACATTAAAAGCACTAGCAAATGAGGGGAAAGCTATTATATTAATTACCCATAAGCTAGATGAAATTAAAATGGTCGCTAATCGTTGTACTGTTATAAGACGTGGCGAATCCATTGATACGGTTGATGTTGAGAGTGTTTCTACACGTGAACTAGCTGATATGATGGTTGGCCGTTCAGTAAGCTTTAAAACTGAGAAAAACCCTGCTCAACCAACAGATGTTGCTTTATCAGTAGAAAATTTATTTGTTAAAGATAATCGTGGTGTCATGGCAGTTGAAGATTTAAGTCTTGAAGTTCGTAATGGTGAAGTTGTAGGGATTGCTGGGATTGATGGTAATGGTCAATCTGAACTGATTTTAGCCTTAACTGGACTTATGCCAATCGAAAGCGGTCAGATTATATTGAATGGACAAGAACTGAATAATAAATCTAGTCGTGAAATTTCTAATATGGGTCTAGCCCATATTCCTGAAGATAGACACAAATATGGTTTAGTTTTAGATATGAAATTAGAAGATAATATGGTTTTAAAACAATATTATCAAGCTCCATATTCAAACACTGGATTCCTAAACTTCAAAGAAATTACGAAAAAGGCTCTACGCTTAATTGAACAGTATGATGTTCGGACTGTTTCAGAAAAAGTTCCAGCTCGGGCATTGTCTGGTGGTAACCAACAAAAAGCCATTATTGCACGGGAACTAGACTTGCAACCTAATTTTTTAATTGCTGCTAATCCTACGCGTGGACTTGATGTGGGAGCAATTGAATATATTCATAAAGCATTAATACGACAAAGAGATAATAATAAAGCTGTTTTGCTAATGAGTTTCGAATTAGATGAAATTTTAAATGTATCTGACCGCATTTTAGTAATGCATGATGGGAAGATTGTGGCAAATATGCTAGTTGATGAAACAAATGAACAAGAAATTGGTTTATTAATGGCTGGAACTTCATTTGAGGAAGTTTTAGCACACCGAGGACAAGGAGGCGCAAAGACTGATGAGTAGAAAATGGATTAACTTATTAGTACCTATTATTTCAATTGTCGTTGGCTTTCTTGCAGGTGCCATTATTATGTTAGTCTTTGGTTTTGACCCAGTAGCAGGTTATAAGGCATTATACCAAGGAGCTGTAGGCGATGCATATCGTATTGGAGAAACATTAAGGGCGGCAACTCCGCTAATATTTACTGGTTTAGGTTTCGCTGTTGCATATACAGCAGGTTTCTTTAATATTGGTTTATCTGGACAAGCTTTATGTGGCTGGTTAGCTTCAGTTTGGATTGGGCTATTATTACCAGATGCTAGCCGTTGGATTGTGTTACCTTTAGCAATTATTGCTGGTATAGCAGCTGGCGCACTTTGGGCGGCAATTGCAGGTCTTTTAAAAGCATTTTTTGACGCCAGTGAAGTTATTGTAACAATTATGTTGAACTATGTTTCTGTATTTGTAACAGATTATTTAATAAGATATGTTTTAACCGATCGTGCAGATAAGACACCGGCAGTTGGTGCAAATGCAACTTTACGATTAGGTTGGTTATCCGAATTAACCAATAATTCTCGGTTTCATTTAGGCTTTTTCTTGGCAATTATTGCGATTATAGCTGTTTATATTTTTATGACACGAACAACCTTAGGATTTGAATTGAAAACTGTTGGTTTGAATCGTCATGCTGCTCAATATTCTGGTATGAACGCTAAGAGAAATATTATTTTAGCAATGGTTATTTCTGGGGGCTTAGCTGGTCTTGGAGGCGTTATGAACGGGCTAGGGGAATTCGGAAATATCTTCTTAATGAATGGAGTAGCGCCTGCTATTGGATTTGATGGTATGGCGGTAGCTTTATTAGGTGGCAATAATCCATTAGGTATATTGTTCGCTAGTATTTTATTTGGTGGATTAAAATCAGGGGGAACCATGATTCCTCTAGTCGCGCAAGTTCCTACAGAGATAGTTAGCATTGTAACTGCAATTATTATTTTCTTTGTTGGTTCAGCCTATATCATCACTTACTTTTTGGATCGTCGTAAAAAACCTAAACTTTCAAATACAGAAATAATCACGCAAGGCGGTGATGACTAATGGTAAATATATTAAGTTTAATTGTTTCCTCAACTTTAGTATATTCTGCTCCATTAATTTATACAGCTATTGGAGGCATGTTCTCAGAACGTAGTGGTACAGTCAATGTTGGTCTAGAAGGAATCATGGTTATGGGAGCTTTCACTTCTATTTTAATGAACTTACTTTTAGCTGACATTTTCGGGAGCTGGACACCTTGGGTAGCTATGTTGTTTGGAGGCGCTGCAGGTGTTATTTTTTCACTTATACATGCTGTTGCAACTGTAAATTTTAGAGCGGATCATATTATTTCAGGAACAGTACTCAATCTTATAGCGCCAGCCTTAGGTGTTTTCCTCACAAAAGTGATATTCGATGGAGCTGGGCAGACACCTAGTATTTTAAATTCTTATGGATACTTCTCATTTCCTGTTTTAAAAAATATTCCAATTATTGGAGAAATTTTCTTTACTTCAGTTTCGCTACCTGCTTATGTAGGGATATTAGCTGCAATCTTATGTTGGTTTGTTGTATATAAAACAACCTTTGGTTTACGTCTACGTTCAGTAGGGGAACACCCTCAAGCAGCAGATACCTTAGGTATTAATGTTTATAAAATGCGTTATGCAGGGATCTTATTATCAGGCTTTTTCGGTGGCTTAGGTGGAGCTGTTATGGCACAATCAATTACAAACACTTTTTCAATTACCACCATTACTGGACAAGGATTTATGGCGATGGCAGCAATGATTTTTGGTAGATGGAACCCAATTGGTGTTATGTTAGCAGCTATTTTCTTCGGTTTTGCGCAAAGTATTGCGGTCGTTGGAACTCAGTTACCTGTTATAAGTTCAATTCCATCTGTATGGTTGCAAATTGCACCATATATCATAACAATTATTGTATTAGTAAGCTTTGTTGGGAAATCCTCAGGACCAGCAGCTAATGGTACAACCTATATAAAATCTAAATAATATTTAAGTAAATATTATATAAGAACACGATACATGTTATTATACATCTATCGTGTTCTTTAATTTTTAAACATCGAATATTCATATAAAAGACTAAATTAATGGCAAAAAAGAATTTTTTATGACTAATTGATGAAAGAATTATTTAATAATAAAACAAGAGTTAAAGTGTGAAATATTCATGTTTTACCTAATATTATATGCTATAATTAAAGCGTAGATTTATCTAGTAGAAGGAGCAACGCCAATGAGTGAATTAGGAAATAAATTAAGAGATGCCCGTATTCAAAAAGGGTATACATTAAATACTTTGCAGCAAATGACTAAAATTCAAAAAAAATATTTAATTGCAATTGAAGAAGGAAACTTCGATGAAATGCCTGGTAATTTCTATGCAAGAGCATTTGTAAAACAATATGCCGATATGGTTGGTTTAAATGGTGACGAGTTGTTAGAAACTTACCAACAAGAATTGGATATAAATTCTAATGAGATAGATGACATTGAATTAGAAGAAATCAATGAATTACCAAGTCGTTTAGATAGTCGCAGTAATCAAAACGAACAAAATATTATGGAAATGATCCTTTCATATTTACCCCTTATCTTATTAATTGCCATTATCGTTATGATTATGATTTCTTTGATTATTGCGATTACAAATATTGGGCAAGGAGAAAATCAGACATCAAGCTCGCAAAGTTTAATTGAAAATTCTGTAATTAGTTCAGTTGAGCCTGAAAGTGCCGTCGCTGAATCTTCTTCAGAAAGTAACATTGAATCCGCTGAGAGCGAAGTTATAGAATTAGGTGAAAACGATCTACGTGTTGGTAGAGAAGTTATTACTTTATTAGAAACAGAAAGCTCAGGTCCTGTTTATGCCCTTAATTCACCATTTTCAAGCTATGACTTTGCCGTTGAAGCAAGTGGATATGTTTGGGTAGGTATTTTTGAAGATGGATCACTGGTTGTTGATACGACCATTACGGCAGATGAATCATTTGAACATACTGTTAGTCAAGGTGTGGAAACACTTAGAATGGATATCGGATACCCAGAAGGTGGTACTTTTACGGTCAACGGTGTTGAAATTGATATGAGTGCATATTATGGCGATACGATTACTTTTGTTCTAGCAGATGATGTTGAACCAACAGATGAAACAGTTGAAAGTATTGAATTAGATTTAGAAGATAATGCAGCTGAATCTGAAGAAACGTCACCCGAATTCCAAGGACCTGCTGTTCTAAATCCTGATAATGAATAAAGGTGTTAATATATGAATATCGCTAATAAAATTACGACAGTACGCGTCTTACTAATTCCTGTATTTATTTTATTATTAGTCCTTCCGCTAGACTTGGGCCAAGTTAATTGGCTAAATACAGAGATTCCTGTAAATCAACTTTTGGCTGGTATTGTTTTTGCTATAGCAAGTAGCACGGATTATGTAGACGGGTATTTAGCGAGAAAACATCATTTGGTCACTTCATTTGGTGAATTCTTTGATCCTATGGCAGATAAATTACTCGTTATGGCAGCCTTAATCTTACTAGTTGAAGCCCAAGTTATTTGGGGTTGGACTGTATTCATAATTTTAGGTAGAGAGCTCATGGTAACAGGTTTACGTGTATTACTTGCACAAACTGATGGGAAAGTCATGGCTGCCAAAATGCCAGGTAAAATAAAAACATTAACGCAAATGTTTGCAATTGTATTTTATTTATTTAATGATATAGGTTTTAGTTACTTCAATATCCCAATTGCTAATATTTTATATACTATTTGTTTAATTTTTACTGTTTATTCAGGATTTGATTATTTTTATCAGGCACGTTTCTTATTTAAAGACCTTTAATATAACTCAAGATACGTACTTTTACTTTTATTTATTCTTTATAATAATAAAGATAGGAATAAGAAAGGTAAAAGTACGATTTTTGTTATAGCTAAGAAAATGGAATTGACGATTTGTTATGTATATATAGAGAGAGGGAAATTGATTGAAAGCTGAGATTATTTCTATAGGAACAGAATTATTAATGGGCTATACTGTTAATACAAATACCTCTGTTCTGAGTCAAAAACTATTGGATATGGGAATTGGTGTTTATTTTCAGCAAACAGTAGGTGATAATGAAAATCGTCTATTAGAGGCCATAGAAATTGCTGCTAATCGAAGTGATTTAATTATTTTTACCGGTGGTATTGGGCCAACGCGTGATGATATAACAAAATTTGTTATTGCAAAATATTTTCAAACGGAGTTAGTTGAAGATAGCGACCAATGGAATAAAATACAGACGTATTTTAGCTCGCAAGATCGGAAATTATCAGAAACAGATTTTTTCCAGTCCTTAACTTTTAAAAACGGGACGAGTTTTTTTAATGAAGTTGGTTTAGCGTGTGGTTCTGCTATATATATGACGAAAGACAAACATAATCAAGTTATCATTGTTTTACCAGGTCCACCTTTTGAAATGAATCACATGTTCGATCATTATGCAAAACCTTATATCCAGTCTATTTTTCAAAAAGAAGATGCCATTGAATCTTCTTATTTGAACTTTTATGGTATAGGCGAAGCACAAGTAGCAAAAGAATTAGACGATCTTATTATACAGCAGACCAATCCAACAATAGCCTTATACGCAAAGCCAAAACAAGTCACAGTTAGACTCACTGCCAACGCTAAAACTAAACATGAGGCGCAACAAATTAATCAGAACTTAGCAAATGATATAATAAATCGAATTCCTTCTGCTTTTTTAGGCTATGGACAAGATTATTTGATTGAACATCATGTTATTGATCTATTAATTGAAAATAATAAATCATTAAGTATTGCTGAAAGTTTAACAGGTGGATTGGTTTTAGAATCTTTGACAAATATTGAAGGCGTATCAAAAATATTAAAGGGTGGTTTTGTCACCTATAGTAATCAAGCTAAAATCGAATTATTAAACATCGATCCACAAATTATTGAAGAAAAAAGTGTTGTCAGTTCGCAAGTCGCAATAGCGATGGCAGAAAATTGCTTAGAAATCTGTCATTCCGATTTAGCCTTAGGATTTACAGGTGTAGCAGGCCCAGATGAATTGGAGGGACATCCAGTTGGACAAGTCTTCATTGCCTTAGCAAAGAAAAATGAAGCAACGACTGTCATTGAATTAAATATCTCTGATAAACCACGTTCAATTGTCCGTCTTCAGAGTAAAAATGAAGGATTAAATCTAATAAGAGAATATTTAAAATAACAGAACAAATGTTCGCTTTTTACTTGATTGTTTTGCTAAAATTAGTTAAAGTATAGTTACAAGAGAATGGAGGATCATTATGGTAGATAAAGATAGACAAAAAGCTTTAGAAGTAGCAATGAAAAATATTGAAAAGAGTTTTGGTAAAGGTTCAATTATGAAGCTAGGTCAAAAAACAGATACAAAAGTATCGACTGTTTCGACAGGCTCATTAGCATTAGATATTGCTTTAGGTGTTGGGGGCTATCCACGAGGAAGAATTATAGAAGTATACGGACCAGAATCTTCAGGTAAGACAACTGTAGCCTTACATGCCATCGCTGAAGTTCAAAAGAAAGGTGGTTTAGCTGCCTTTATTGATGCTGAGCATGCATTGGATCCTGATTATGCCGCTAAATTAGGTGTTGATATTGATGAGCTATTATTATCTCAACCTGATACAGGTGAACAAGGATTAGAAATTGCTGATGCTTTAGTTTCTTCAGGCGCAGTTGATATTGTCGTTATTGACTCGGTTGCAGCGCTTGTTCCCCGGGCAGAAATCGAAGGTGAGATGGGAGACTCCCATATGGGGTTACAAGCTCGCTTAATGTCACAAGCATTACGAAAACTATCTGGTTCAGTCAATAAGACTAAAACCATTTGTTTCTTCATTAACCAAATACGTGAAAAAATTGGCGTTATGTTTGGAAATCCTGAAACAACACCAGGCGGTCGAGCACTTAAATTTTATTCTTCTGTTCGTCTAGAAGTTAGAAGAACCGAATCAATTAAAAATGGTTCAGAGTTGATTGGGAATCGCACACGGATCAAAGTTGTCAAAAATAAAGTTGCTCCACCTTTTAAAGAAGCCATGGTAGATATTATGTATGGTAAAGGTATTTCTCAAACGGGAGAATTAGTAGATATGGCTGCAGAAATTGATGTAATAAATAAAGCCGGATCTTGGTATTCTTACGGTGAAGAAAGAATTGGTCAAGGACGAGAAAATGCCAAACAATTTTTAGAAAATCATCCTGAAATTCGTCAGGACATTGATGCAAAAGTGCGTGCGCATTATCAAATTGATGATGAAGGATCTAAAGCAAATGACGCTGAATCATTAGAAGATCTTGTAACAGAATTACCTTTGACTGATTAGGATAAAATTAAATAAACTAAAGAATAATTTAATCCAATTTTTTTTATTTGTCGCATTTCCATAATGCAAACTAAATAATAAAAACTTTGGATTTTTTATTTATTTAAAATAAAATATATTCAAACATTGAATTATCGCATTATTCCGTTCAAACAATAAGATTAATGATATTTTAAAATCGCAACAAAACACTAATTATCAATAACAACTATATCACTTATCTAAATTGATTAATACGATTAGCTATTAATCTGTATAAAAACACACTTAAAAAGTAAAATGTTATATAAATTGGTTTGCACTAATTGAATAACCTTCCTTGCGAATTGCACTAATTAGTTTAATGTTATTAATATAGATAAACTATTCTTTTCCACAATATTACGGCGATAACATGAAAATATTGACAGTTTTGATTTTTAACACTATTATTAAAGTGTGTGTGTTCACACTATTTATTTTACATCAATTTATAAAATGAATATAAAAATTAAAGAAGATTCGGAGGTGAAATTATGGACTTAGTATCATACGCCTTCGCGATAGTTGCTTTAATTATTGGTTTTATTGTTGGATTTTATGTGAAGAAGACTTCAGATGAAAAAAGAATATCAAATGCGAAAGAAAACGCTGAAACAATTGTTGATGACGCTATTCAACAAGCTCAACTTTTAAAACGAGAGGCTCTATTTGAAGCGAAGGAAGAGAATTTAAAGTACCGTAATGAAATTGAGCAAGAGTTGAAAGAAAGAAAAGCAGAAACAGCTTCATTGGAGAAACGTTTGAATCAACGAGAAGATAAACTTGATAAAAAGAGTAATACTCTTGATAAACGTGAGTCAAATATTGAATTAAAAGAAGAAGATTATATCAAAAGAAATAATGCATTAACTCTCAATGAAGAAAAAATTCAGCAATTAATTGTAGACCAGCAAAATGAATTAGAACGAGTTGCTATGCTAACAAGAAGTGAAGCTAGAGACATTATTTTAGAAGAAACAGAGATGTCATTGTCACAAGAAATAGCTGTTTTAATTAAGAATGCTGAGCAAAGAGCAAAAGATGAGTCCGATCGTAATGCTAAAAATATAATTTTACAGGCAATTCAACGTAGCGCTTCAGACATTGTCACTGAAAATACTGTCACCGTCGTACATTTACCAAATGACGAAATGAAAGGGCGCATCATTGGACGTGAAGGTAGAAATATTCGCACATTAGAAAGTCTGACCGGTGTCGATTTAATTATTGATGATACACCTGATACAGTTATTCTAAGTGGTTTTGATCCGATTCGTCGTCAAATCGCAAAAATTGCCCTAGATAAATTAATTCAAGATGGACGAATTCATCCTGCCAGAATTGAAGAAATGGTGGAGCGAGCACGTAAGGAAGTGGACGAAAAAATACGTGAAGTCGGTGAAGAAGCAACCTTTGAAGTTGGGGTGCATCAACTTCATCCTGATTTAATAAAAATTCTCGGACGTTTAGCTTATCGTACAAGTTATGGCCAAAATGTACTTCAACACAGTATCGAAGTAGCAAAATTATCAGGTGTAATGGCTGCTGAATTAGGAGAAGACATCGTATTGGCTAAGAGAGCTGGTTTATTACATGATATTGGTAAAGCTCTAGATCATGAAATTGAAGGCTCCCACGTTGAGATTGGTGCTGAAATAGCAACTAAATATCATGAGCCTGAAACAGTTATTAATGCCATCGCTTCGCATCACGGTGATACAGCGCAAACTTCATCTATTTCAGTTTTAGTTGCAGCTGCAGATGCTTTATCTGCCGCACGCCCAGGTGCACGAAGTGAATCACTTGAAAGTTATATTCGTCGTTTAGAAAAACTAGAAGAAATTGCCAACAGCTTTGGAGGAGTGACTCAAAGTTATGCAATTCAAGCGGGACGTGAAATCCGCGTTATTGTTCAACCTAACGAACTTAGCGATGCTCAAGCTGTACAAGTAGCAAGAGATATTAGAAAACGCATAGAAGAAGAAATGAAATATCCTGGAAATATTAAAGTAACCGTTATTCGTGAGATTAGAGCGGTTGAATACGCAAAATAACAAGCATTAGCTTAACTTTACTTAAGAACCTCAATTTTCGAGGTTCTTATTTTTTATTTATCTATAGTGAAAGAGATACTTAAGCCGATACTTTCAATTTAGCTGATAGATTGTTAAAATGAATGTTAGATAAAAATTAGGAAGAGGATTTTATGAGGGTTTTATTCATTGGAGATATCGTTGGGACGAGTGGACAAAAGGCAATTGAAAAATATTTACCACAGATGAAAAAACATTATCGACCACAATTTACGATAGCAAATGGTGAAAATTTGAGTAATGGTCGAGGGATTACTGAAAAACTATATAAATGGTTATTAAATCAAGGTGTGAATGCCATTACCTTAGGTAATCATGCATTTGACAATCGAGAAATCTTTACATTTATCGACAAGGCTGACAGTTTAATCAGACCATATAATTTGCCGACAACAACCCCAGGACACGGACTCCGTTTTATTAAAATAAATAACATAGAATTAGCCATTATTAATATATTAGGGAATGCTTTTATGAACCCGGCACAAGATCTTTTCTATACATTAATCGAATTAATTGAAAATGTTCGTAAAAGAACAAAACACATTATTATAGATATACATGCGGAAACAACAAGTGAAAAACAAGCGGTTGCCTGGCTTTTTGATGGTAAAGTGACAGCTGTTTTAGGAACACATACGCATGTCCAAACCAAAGATGCCCGTATATTAAAAGGTGGGACAGCCTTTATTTCGGATGTTGGTATGACAGGTTCAATAGAAAGTATCATTGGATTTAAACCTTCAGATGTCATCCAAAGATTCGTTAGCCAACTTCCAACCAGACTAGAAGAATCCGTATCAAATCATGTTCTATTAAGTGCGGTCTATTTAGATATCAATGATCAAACAGGATTAGTTTCAAGAATTGAACCGATTTATTTAACGGATAAAGAACACACACATCAAAATGTAACGATTAAGACAAACGATTTTTATTAAATACATCTATTAGCAAGGACAAGGTGAAACGATGACGAAAACAAAAACAAAAACGACTCCCATGATGGAACAATACAACCAAATAAAGGCTCAATATCCAGATGCATTTTTGTTTTTTCGCCTAGGTGATTTTTATGAAATGTTCAATGAAGATGCCATTGAAGCATCAAAAATTTTAGAAATTACCTTAACATCTAGAAATAAAAATGCTGACAATCCGATACCAATGTGTGGTGTTCCATATCATTCTGCCCAATCCTATATTCAACGTTTAATTGAAGCAGGCCAAAAAGTCGCCATTTGCGAACAGATGGAAGATCCTAAATTAACCAAAGGAATGGTTCACAGAGAAGTTATAAAAGTCATTACTCCAGGTACAATCCTTCAAGATGAAGCATTAGAATCAAAAGAGAATCATTATCTAGCCAGTGTCGCTTTATTAAATAATAAATACTACTTAGCTTATATTGATGTCTCTACAGGAGATGCTTTAATAACCGCGACAGATGATTTGTTGGCATTAATCAATGAAATTCGTTCCTTGACCATTAAAGAAATTGTATATTATCAAAAAGATGCTGAGTGGATAAGTGAACTCCAAAAAAAGGTTACCACACATTATAGTTTTTTTGAAAATGAAAGGATTCCTACAGAAATTGCTTTTTCATGGGACTTAAAGAATGCCAACGATGAAGAAAAAATTATCTTAGATTACTTATTTAAGTATTTACTCAATGTTCAAAAACAAGCGGTGAACCATGTAAAAGCCATTGAACGCTATGAAATTAATGCATTTTTACAAATGAATTATTATGCTAAAACGCAATTAGAACTAACACGCTCGCTTAGAACCCAAAGAAAAAAAGGGAGTTTGTTATGGCTAATTGATAAGACTGAAACAGCAATGGGGGGCCGTTTATTACATCAGTGGTTAGATAAACCCTTATTGTCCATACAGGCTTTAGAAAAACGCCACCAACGTGTTGAAACATTAATTAATACTTATTTTGATCGAATTGATTTAACCGCATCATTTGTTAATGTTTATGATTTAGAGCGGTTAGTTTCAAAAATTAGTTTAGGGACTGCTAATGCGCGTGATATGAGTCATTTAAGGCAGTCGTTGCAACAAATTCCTACTATTAATGAAATCGTTAAGCGAATTAATCAAGACCCAAGCTTTGACTTAGTCAATAAAGACTTTCAATTTGAGTTATTAGAAGAACATTCTGAATTGCGACAACTGCTAGAGGATGTTTTAGTAGATGAACCTCCGATTAGTTTAACAGAAGGAAATATTATTAAATCAGGCTATGATGACAAATTAGATGAATACCGTGAATCGCTTGAAAATGGGCAAGAATGGTTAATGGATTTACAAAAATCTGAACGAGAAAAAACTGGCTTAAAAACCTTAAAAGTTGGTTATAATAAGGTGTTTGGTTACTATATTGAAATTAGTCGACTCCAAGCCACCCAATTAAAAGATGATCGTTATGAGCGCAAGCAAACTTTGACAAATAATGAACGTTTTATTACTGAAGAACTTAAAACAATTGAAAAGAAAATATTAGAGGCAACTGAAAAGTCAACGGATTTGGAATATCAATTGTTTTTATCCTTACGTGAAAAAGTAAATGAATCGATTCAAAGCTTACAAGTATTAGCACGACAAATTGCTGAATTAGATGTCCTATGCAATTTTGCGAAAATTAGTGAGGAAGAAGGTTATGTACGACCCATCTTAACCACTGATACACAGGCAATGTCTATTGTTGAAAGTCGTCATCCAGTAGTTGAATATTTGATTGGCGCTAGTAATTTTGTAGCCAATGATGTTGAAATTAAAGACGATCAATATTTATTATTATTAACCGGTCCAAATATGTCAGGAAAGAGTACTTATATGCGTCAAGTCGCCTATGCAGTCATATTAAGCCAGATAGGTTGTTTTGTTCCTGCTAAAAAAGCAGTGATGCCGATTATGGATAAAATTTTCACGCGTATTGGTAGTTCAGATGATATTTCCAGCGGTCAAAGTACGTTTATGGTCGAAATGATAGAAACACAACAAGCCTTAACTCAAGCGACATCGCGTTCATTGTTATTATTTGACGAAATAGGGCGTGGGACGGCAACATTCGATGGGATGGCTCTAGCAGAGGCAATTATTCATTATATCGCTAAGCATGTAATAGCGATTACAATATTTTCTACGCATTATCATGAATTAACCTCTTTAGAAGAGTCTGTTCCTACGCTTAAAAACATTCATGTGGGAGCAACCGAACATGATGGCGAAGTCGTATTTTTGCATCGAATATTTGAAGGCCCTGCTGATAAAAGTTATGGTATTCATGTAGCTAAACTTGCTGGTTTACCTCAAGAAATAATTCAGCAGAGTCAAGAAATTTTGATTGAATTAGAGTCTAACGCTTCATTACTTCGTCAAAAAGATGATGTTCAACTCGATTTATTTAGTATAGGAGAGACTTCTCCGCAAGATCCAGCAAAGGCAGAAGTTATCGATCAACTTAAACAGTTAAACCTTAACGAAACAACGCCAATCGACGCTTTGCAGTTGCTTTTTGAATTACAGAATAAGCTAAGATAATTAAGGAGGGAGTGGTTTCATGGGGAAAATTAAACAAATGGATGAAACACTCGCTAATCAAATTGCAGCAGGAGAAATCGTTGAAAGACCTGCTTCTGTTGTTAAAGAATTGGTGGAAAATTCAATTGATGCCGGTAGTACAGAAATTATTATTTCCTTAAAAGAATCAGGTATTCAGCAAATTGTTGTATCGGATAATGGTGAAGGAATGGATGCAACGGACTTAGAAATGGCTTTTTTACCACATGCAACGAGTAAAATATTCCGTTTAGCTGATTTACAAAGAATTAATTCCTTAGGTTTTCGAGGGGAAGCCTTGGCCAGTATCGGATCAGTTGCTAAAGTTCGCATTGAATCGACCTACCATGAAAATCCAGACCAAGGGAATTTCATTGAAGTTGAAGGTTCGACTTTAGTCAATAAAGGGGTTGCAAAGGCAAAAACAGGAACGACCATTGTTGTAAATAGTTTATTTTACAATACACCCGCACGATTAAAACATTTGACTTCAACTAAAAATGAACTCAAGCACATACTTAATTTTGTTCAGGATACTTCTTTAGCCAATCCTACTATTCGTTTCCAATTAAATAATAATGATCAACGGATCTTTTTAGCTTACGGAAATGGTGATTTAAGGCAAACCTTAGCTAATGTCTATCAGCCACAATTAGCCCGTGACATGTTAGCCATTAAAAATGCGGACAATGATTTTTCTATAGAAGGCTTTATCTCACCGCCTTCAATTACCCGTACATCCCGTTATTATATCCATTGGTTAGTCAATGAACGTCCTATTAGAAGTAATAAGTTAACCCAAGTTTTATTGAATGCTTATGGAAAACAATTGATGATTGGCCGCTTTCCTATCGTTGTTATTCATATAAAATTAGATCCGCAATTGGTCGATGTAAATGTCCATCCCAATAAACAAACAGTACGTTTTGGTAAGGAAGAAGAGTTAACTAAATTACTCACGGAGACAATCCGGACACGTTTAATGGAATTAAATCCAGTACCGAATGCAGATTTAACAAATCTTAACCGTCAATCGAATTATCAGCCACAAGTTAAAACAGAAGTCATTCCTTTTGATTTTAATCAAACAAAGCAATCCAGTTCCCCAAAAAGTAATCAAGATATAAGTCAAGATTTAGCTAGGGCACTAAGCAATTCAATGATTAATGAAAATGCATCTGTTGCCCAACAATATAAAAATGAAGTAGATACGACTTTAAACGAACTTCTTACAGAAAATGAATCTGATATAAGTGAATATCCTAGAAGATTAGAAAAAGAAACATCACAAGAGAAACGTGTTGATTTCAGGCAATTACGCTATGTCGGTCAAATACATGGAACTTATTTAATTGCCGAATATGAGGGCGGATTTTACATGATTGATCAGCATGCCGCTCAAGAAAAAATCCGCTATGAGCAGATGATGGCAGATGAATTTGGAACAGATGACCAACAACAACTGCTCCTACCTTTAATACTTAATTTTAGGCAGAGTGAAATAGCAGAGATTGAAGATACTTTACCTCGCTTATCCAAAATGGGTATCGACCTTCAACCATTTGGACCTAATAGTTTTCAGTTAGAATCATATCCTAATTGGATAGAGGCAAGTCAAGTTGAAAAGCTTGTTAGTGACATGGCTGATTTACTTGTAGAAAATCCGGAATTAACAATTCCGCAAGTAAAAGAGAAATCAATCATTATGCAAAGTTGTCGAGGAGCTATAAAAGCCAATCATTATTTAGATAAAACTCAAGCAATAGCCCTTATCAATCAAATGGCTAACCTGAATGATCCTTATTTTTGTCCACATGGTCGCCCGGTTTTAGTTGCCATAACTACCAATACATTGGAAAAGTTATTTAAACGAATCCAAGACCCACATGATACTCCGAGCTTTTTCTAGGAATACTTAAATATTTGATAATAATAACCGACTTCGCTATGATAAAGAACAATAAGGTAAAAAGAAAGAGGTTTTAACATGCGTAAAAATGAATTTGAAAATGAAATAAAAGTACTGAATGACATTCAATATAAAGTAACACAAGAAAATGCTACCGAAAGACCTTTCACAGGTGAATATGATGATTTCTATGAAAAAGGAATCTATGTAGATATAGTGAGTGGAGAACCATTATTTGTTTCAACCGATAAATATGATGCGGGTTGTGGCTGGCCATCATTTTCGAAACCGATTAATCAAGCGAGCATTGTAGAAGAAGTGGATGACAGTCTAGCTATCCGTCGTATTGAAGTTAGAAGCCAAAATGCAGACTCGCATTTAGGTCATGTCTTTAATGATGGTTTGGAAGAATTAGGTGGCTTACGTTATTGTATTAATTCTGCAGCCTTACGTTTTGTTCCATTAGAAGAAATGGATGCTAAAGGCTATGGCGAATATAAAGAATTGGTAAAATAATATGATGTACGAATATATAAAGGGGCAATTAACTAAAATTGCTCCTACTTATATTGTCTTGGAGACAGCTGGAATAGGTTATCAAATCCAAACCGCTAACCCTTACCGATTACAAGAATCCCTTAATCAAACCTTAACTGTTTTTGTGGAACTTGTTGTCCGTGAAGACGCGATGATATTATATGGCTTCATTGATTTTTATGAAAAACAATTATTTTTAAAACTTAATCGTGTTTCAGGTATTGGCCCTAAAAGTGCTTTATCAATTTTAGCAGCAAACGACCATGAAGGTTTAATTCGAGCCATTGAATCGAGCGATAGCACATATTTAACAAAATTTCCGGGTGTTGGTAAAAAGACAGCTCAGCAAATGATCTTGGATTTAAAGGGGCAGCTTGATTTTATTCCAGATATAGCTGGGACAGAAAGTGTTGAAAATGTTGCTGTAACTGACAGCCTTATATTAAACGAAGTAACAGAAGCACTTTCAGGCTTAGGTTACTCACAAAGAGAAATTAAGCGCATTGAAACACCAATTCAAGAAGCTGCTGTAACAACAACTCAAGAAGCCCTCAGCTTAGCCTTTAAACTTCTTTTAAATAAATAATACTGAGGTGACACATATTGGAAGAAGGAAATCGTATTGTAGAAGGACAATTTCAAGAAGCTGATGCTCTCCAATTTAGTTTGAGACCTCGATTTTTAAAAGAATATATAGGTCAAGATAAAATCAAATCTGAATTAAGCATCTATATTGAAGCCGCCAAAATGCGTGAAGAAGCACTAGACCATGTCTTGTTTTATGGCCCTCCAGGTTTAGGGAAAACAACCTTAGCAATGGTTATGGCTAATGAATTAAATGTCAATATCCAAACAACGAGTGGACCAGCTATTGAACGTTCAGGTGATTTGCTGGCTATTTTGAATGAATTGAATCCAGGTGATATTTTATTTATTGATGAAATTCATCGTTTGCCACGTGTGATTGAGGAAGTTTTATATTCAGCCATGGAAGATTACTATGTTGACATCGTCATTGGTCAAGGGAGTGGGGCACATGCCGTCCATTTTGAATTGCCGCCTTTTACCTTAATAGGAGCTACCACACGTGCTGGTATGCTAACACAGCCATTAAGAGATAGGTTTGGTATTTTAGCCCATATGGACTATTACACCACCAATGATTTACATATGATTGTTGAGCGCTCATCCAAAGTTTTTGACACTGAAATTGAAGAAGAAGCGGCTCGTGAAATAGCTTTACGGAGCCGAGGAACGCCTCGAATTGCAAACCGTATTTTAAAAAGAGTCCGTGACTTTGCCCAAGTTAAAGCAGATGGCCACATCACTAAAAACTTGACGCAAGAAGCTCTAACGATTTTAGATATTGATGAGCGTGGTCTCGATGCGATTGATAGAAAACTATTAACTGCCATGATTGAACTTTATGATGGAGGACCGGTTGGGATTAAGACGATTTCAGTAAATATCGGTGAAGATACCGAAACGATTGAAGATATGTACGAGCCGTTTTTACTTCAAAATGGTTTTTTAAAACGAACTCCTAGAGGACGTGTCGTAACAGATTTAGCTTATGACCATTTAAAAATAGATAGATTGTATAGATTGGAAGAGAATAACTAATGTATCAAACAAAAGATTTTGCCTATGACTTACCAGAAGAACTGATTGCTCAAACCCCTTTAGAAGATCGTTCATCTTCGCGTTTATTAGTCGTTAATCGAGAAAACGATCAATTAACAGATACTAACTTTAATCATGTTTTAGACTACTTAGATGAAGGGGACGCCTTGGTCATTAATGAAACCCGCGTTCTACCAGCACGTCTAATGGGAACTAAAGCAGATACATTAGCTCATTTGGAAGTTCTCTTATTAAATAATACTAGTGGCAACCAATGGGAGACGCTAATAAAACCCGCTAAACGCACCAAAGTCGGCACAATTATTACGTTTGGTCAAGATAACCAATTACAAGCAGAAGTTATCGAAATATTGCCGCATGGTGGACGAATCATTGAATTCACTTATGAAGGTGTCTTCTTAGAAATTCTTGAACAATTAGGTAATATGCCCTTACCTCCTTACATAAAAGAAAGATTAGACAATCCTGATCGCTATCAAACGGTTTACGCTAAAACCAATGGTTCAGCTGCAGCACCGACCGCAGGTTTACATTTTACGCCTGAACTACTTGAACAAGCAAAAGCAAAAGGGATTCAAATAGTACCGTTGGTCCTACATGTTGGATTGGGTACATTTCGTCCAGTTTCAGCAGAGCGAATTGAAGACCACCACATGCATGCTGAGTATTATCAGTTATCCGATGAATCAGCCACGACCTTAAGAAAAATAAAAGCCAATGGTGGAAAAATTACAGCAGTTGGAACAACAAGTGTAAGAACATTAGAAACAATCGCTAAAGAACATGATGGACAAATTGTTGCTAGCACCGGTTGGACATCAATATTTATTACGCCGGGATTTAACTATCAAGTCGTTGATCATTTAATCACGAATTTCCATTTACCTGAATCGACATTAATGATGCTTGTGAGTGCATTTTATGATCGCGATCAAATCATGGCAGCTTATCATCATGCCGTTCAAAATAAATACCGCTTTTTTAGTTTTGGCGATGCCATGTTGATTTTATAAAAATAGTCAATAAAAAAGACACTCCCATCAGTTGGTTAAGGAGTGTCTTTTATACTATAATTGATTTATAAATTTATATTTATTATGATTTTTTAACTTCTTCATTATCTGATTTTAAAAGAATTTGTGCTAAAACAACTGTGGCAACAGCCATGACCAAACCTAAAATTGTTGCTAAGGTAAAGTCGTAAGGAGTAGATGTTAATGAACTACCTAAATAATACACGACATGACCTAAGATAAAGCCCCAAATGATTGTAATAATATACTTCATAATTTAACCTTCTTTCGATGTTAATTTTAGCACTTTTATATTAAATAACAATAGATAAGGAATAATTTAAAATAATTTTTATATGGAGGTGACTAATTTTGTTATTAAATGTTCGTACTGTTTTTACTTTATTAAAGAGTAGTTTGAAAATTGAAGACTATATCATAACGGCTAAAGAATACGGTTATAAGCATGTAGGAATTGCTGATGTCAATGTTTTATACGGCGTCTATACTTTTTACCAGCATGCAATAAAAAACGGCTTAAAACCTTTAATTGGCATGACCTTAGAGATTGAAGGCGTAGTGGACTTAAACCAGAAGTATTCACTTTTATTATATGCTAAAAATCTTAATGCCTATCATCATTTAATTAAAATATCACGCCTGGTGAATCAGCCGAATTATTCTGCTAAAAAAGTGTGGGATTACATTGAAAACGAAGCCGAAGACTTGGTTTTAATCACATTGGGGAAACAAAGTGAACTTGAACAAGCCCTAATTCATGATCGTTACGACTTGACTGAAGTAATTTTGAAGAGGTGGATTGACTTATTTGGTCAAGAAAATATTTATTTAGGTTTAGCTGTCTACCCATATAATGCCCTAGAAGTACAAATAGTAAGACAGTTTGCTAAAAAATATAATTTAACGATTGTTGCCAATCAAGAGCTAAATAGTTTAAAAGACCATCCTGCTTTCAGTTTGAAAGTTTTAGAAGCTATTGATAACAACGAGACGGTTGATCGTTCTTTAATGGGCATGCAAAGTGGTAATTACTTATACATGCAAGAAGATTTAATCGCACTATATAAAGCAAACGATTTATCGGAATGTATCAGCAATACTGAAGAATTAATCGAACAGCTGCATGTTGTGTTTCCTGAAAACAACCAATTATTACCGAAGTTTAATACGAATTCAAACTTATCATCTGATGAATTTTTAGAAGCATTGACTTTTGAACAATTAGAAAAATTATATTTAAATGATGATGAGACTTACCGTCAACGCTTAGCTTATGAGTTAAATACGATTCGACAAATGGGCTTTAGTGATTATTTTTTAATTGTTTGGGAAATAGTTTCCTATTGTCATGAAAATGACATTCGTATTGGCCCTGGAAGGGGATCGGCGGCAGGTTCATTAGTGAGTTATTTATTAAAAATAACATCACTTGATCCGATTAAATATGACTTGCTATTTGAACGTTTCCTAAATCCTGAACGGTTTAATATGCCAGATATTGATATTGATATTATCGACAGCAAACGCGATCGGGTCTTAATGTTTTTAGCAGAGAAATACGGATATAACCAAGTAGCACAAATTAGTACGATTGGAACGTTTGGGGCTAAATCTGCTATTCGAGATGTTTTACGTGTGTTTGGCTATGATAGTCGTGTCTTAAAGCAGTGGTCACAGTTGATACCGAATGAATTAAATCTTAATTTACAAAAAGCCTATGATGATTCTCATCAATTCCGTCAGTTTGTTCAACAGAGCCCTGAAAATCAACAAGTCTTTGACATTGCCAAAACGATTGAAGGCAGTCCAAGACATATTTCTACGCATGCGGCGGCTGTCATCATCAGTGATTTTGAAATTGATAAATTAGTTCCTGTTATTGATCGCCAAGATCAATTGTTACTCACTCAATTTACGATGTATGACATTGAAGATATTGGTTTATTGAAAATGGACTTTTTGGGCTTACGAAATTTGCATATTTTGGAAGAGATTATTCAACAGGTTAAAGTCAATGATCCAGATTTTGATATTGAAAGTATACCCTTGGATGATGCATCTGTTTTTGAGATTTTTAGTGGTGGGCGCACCAACGGTGTTTTCCAATTTGAATCAAGTGGCATGAAAAATGTATTGCGGCAATTAAAACCCGATACATTTGAAGATATCGTAGCGGTAAATGCTTTGTTTAGACCAGGTCCTATGAAGCAAATTGACCATTTTATTAAGCGTAAGCATGGACAAGAATCCTTTGATTACATTCACACTATGCTTGAACCGATTTTATCAAAAACCTACGGTATCATTGTTTACCAAGAGCAAGTCATGCAAGTTTGTCAGACTATGGCAGGCTTTTCTTTAGGTGAAGCGGATATTTTACGTCGTGCTATGGGGAAAAAACAAGTAGATATTATGACTAAAAAAAGAGCAGCCTTTATTGCAGGCAGTATCGAACGAGGTGTGACAAGGGAGCTAGCGGAGCAGACATATGCCTATATTTATGAATTTGCTAGTTATGGTTTCAACCGTTCCCACGCAGTAGTCTATTCTTACTTAGCTTATCAATTAGCTTACCTAAAAGTTCATTATCCTGCAGCTTTTTACATGTCCATTTTAAATACAGGAAAAGCGGATTTAAGTTATTTACATGAAGCTAGACAAGTCATTGGTAAAATATACGGAATTGATATTAACCAAAGCCAAGCAGGTTTTTCTATTGTTCATCAACAACTTCAATTAGGTTTTGAATCAATCAAACAGATGTCTCGTGATTGGATTAATGTCTTATTAAGTGAACGACATCATGGCGGAAATTTTAAAGATTTCATACAATTTTTGCAACGCATCCCAAGTAAATATCTCCAAGCCAAATATATTGAACCGCTTATCTATACTGGTGCTTTTGATAATTTAGGTTATAACCGCCAAACCCTTATTCTGAATTTGGATAATTTAATAAAAAGTGTTCAATTTAGTGGAGGTAGTATCAGTTTGTTTGGAGAATTGGAACCTAAAATTAATTGGCATGAGGAATACAGCTTTTTAGAAATGGTGAATATCGAGAAAGAATGGCTCGGATTTAGTACCTTAGGTCATCCAATTGATAACTATGCTGATTGGTTTAAAGATGGAGTTTATATTCCTATCGATCAATTATCTGCTAAGAAAAAGAAAGAACGGATAAAAACAATTGGTCTGATTGAATCAATCCGTACAATTCAAACTAAAAATAACGAACCTATGGCATTCGTTGAATTAAGTAACGAAATTCAATCCATTGATTTAGTTGTTTTTCCTAATATTTGGAAACAAACGAATTATTTATTGAGGGAAAATAACATTGTTCAAGTGGATGGGCTAGTAGATACTAACAAAAATAATGAACGTACGATTATAGTTAATGCTATTGATAGTATGCAAAACAGAGAGAAAGGTCAAATAAACCAATCATATTCAACTTGTTATATTCGCCTCAGTCCAGCCGATGATCATGTAAGTCAAATTGACTTTATTAAACAATTAGCTACCGAAAATCCGGGACCTTGTCGTATTATTGTCAGTTTAGGCCAAGATAATCATTGGGAATTATCTGCTCATTTTAGAATTTCTTATAGCTTTAAAGTTCAAGAAAAATTAAAACAATTTTTGGGTTATAAAAACGTTATCTATAAATAGTTACCAATGTATTAGAAAAATGATATTTATTTTGAATATTATATGACTTATAGAAAAATTAATGGTAGAATAACAAAGGATAGTGTTAAGGCACTGCTTATTTTAAAATAGATGTTTTGAGGTGAAATGATGAAGCGTATCGCAATTTTGACCAGTGGTGGTGATGCACCAGGTATGAATGCAGCAATACGTGGAGTAGTAGACCAGTCCGCTCACCATGGGATAGAAGTTTTTGGTGTTTTTTATGGATATAAAGGGTTGGTCGAAGGAGACTTCCGTAAATTAACAATAGAAGATTGTCAAGACAAAGTTCGTCGTGGTGGGACATTCTTATATTCAGCGCGATATCCTGAATTTAAAGAAGAAACTTACCAATTAAAAGCAATCGAACAGATGCGTTCAAATGAAATCGATGCATTAATCGTTATCGGTGGAGACGGTACATTTAATGGGGCATTACAATTACAAAAATTTGGCTTTCCAATTATTGGAATTCCTGGAACAATTGATAATGATATTCCGGGAACTGAATACACGATTGGATTTGATACCGCAACTAATGTTGCTTTAGAAGAAATTGATAGAATCTCTGATACGGCTTCTTCGCATAACCGAACATTTGTTGTTGAAGTTATGGGAAGACATGCAGGAGATATAGCAACATGGGCTGGTGTAGCCGCTGGTGCTGACTCTATTATTATTCCTGAAGCTGATTTTGATATGGAAGATGTGGTAAGACGTGTTAATAATGGCCGTCAAAGTGGTAAAGACCACTCAATCATCGTTTTAGCTGAAGGTGTAATGGGTGTTAATGAATTTGTAAGCAATTTTAAAGTAGTAGACCGTGATCATAGTATTCGTGGTGTAACTTTAGCCCATATTCAACGGGGTGGAAGTCCTACAGCTCGTGACCGTGTTTTTGCTACTTTAATGGGAGCAAAAGCTGTAGATGCATTATTAGAAGGTCAAAAAGGTATTTATATGGGTATTCGTGGTGAACAATTAGCAACATTTGATATTGCTGAAACATTGCAAGAAAAATCGCATATTGTTAGACATGACTTATACCAATTGAATTTAGATTTAACTGATAAGTAAAAAAATTGCCAATTACAATTAAAGGAGACATAACGAATGAAGAAAACAAAAATTGTATGTACGTTAGGGCCTGCGACAGATTCTAAAGAGATGATGGTGAAATTAATTAATGCGGGTATGAATGTGGCTCGTTTTAATTTCTCTCACGGTGATCACGAAGAGCATTTAAATCGTTTTAACAATTTAAAAGCAGCTAGAGAAGAAGCTGGACGTCCTTTCACAGCAATTATGTTAGACACTAAAGGACCAGAAATCCGTACACATGATATGGAAAACAACTTAGTCGAATTAGTACGTGGAAATGAAGTTCGTGTTTCAATGAATCAAGTTTTAGGAAATTCTGAAAGATTTTCAGTATCTTACGCAGAATTAATTAATGACGTTGAACCTGGCAACCATATTTTATTAGATGATGGACTTATTGATTTACTTGTCACTGAAATTGACCACGAAAATAATGAAATTGTTACACGTATCGAAAACAGTGGAATTATTAAATCTAAAAAAGGTGTCAATATTCCTAACGTTTCAATTAATTTACCTGGTATTACTGAAAAAGATGAATCAGATATTCGTTTTGGTGTTCAAAACGGAATAGATTATATTGCAGCAAGCTTTATTCGTCGTGCTTCAGATGTTATGGAAATCCGTCGTCTTTTAGAAGAAGAAGGTAAACCAAACGTTAAGATTATTTCTAAAATTGAAAACCAAGAAGGTGTAGATAATTTAGATGAAATCTTAGAGGTTTCAGATGGTATCATGGTTGCTCGTGGTGACTTAGGGGTTGAAATTCCTACTCACGAAGTACCAATTATTCAAAAATCAATGATCAAAAAATGTAATGAAGCTGGTAAACCAGTTATTACAGCTACACAAATGTTAGATTCAATGCAAAGAAATCCTCGTCCAACTCGTGCAGAAGCAGGGGACGTAGCGAATGCTATTTTTGACGGTACAGATGCTGTTATGTTATCTGGAGAAACAGCTGCTGGTGATTTCCCAGTTGAAGCTGTTACGACAATGGCTAACATTTGCCAAAGAACTGAAGAAGCTCTAATTGGTCAAGATGCAATGACATTAAAACGTTACGACCAATCTGATATGACTGAAGCTATTGGTCAAGCAGTAGGACATACAGCTAAAAACTTAAATATTAAAACAATTGTGGCTGCAACTTCATCAGGTCACACTGCTTTAATGATTTCTAAATATCGTCCAAATGCTAATATTTTAGCTGCTACCTTTGATGAAGAAGTGGCACGCTCACTTGCTTTTGCATGGGGTGTAGAACCTTATGTGATTGATCGTCCAGATTCAACAGATGAAATGTTAGACCTAGCATCTGATTTAGCTACAAAAGAATCATATGCAAAAGAAGGCGATTTAATTATTATTACCGCTGGTGTACCAGTAGGTGAAGCTGGAACAACTAACATTATGAAGATCCAAATTATCGGTACGCAATTAGCTAAAGGTGAAGGTATTGGTAATGCCCACTTTATCGGTAAAGCAGTTGTAGCTGAAGATGCAGAAACAGCTAACAAAAATGCTGTAATCGGATCAATCCTAGTAACTAAATCAACTAATAAAGATTATGCACCAGCCTTAGAAAAAGTTGGCGCAATTATTACTGAAGAAGGCGGAATTACGTCTCACGCAGCTATCGTTGGTTTAGAACGTGGTATTCCAGTAATTGTAAGTACTAAAGATGCAGTGGAAAACATTAAAAACAATGAATTAATCACTGTTGATGCTCGTCGCGGCGTTATCTTCCGTGGTGCAACCATTAGTATTTAATTCAATAAATAAAGACTGACATTAAGTTTAATTGACACTTAATGTCAGTTTTTTACTTATCCTTGATTTATTGAACCTAGGCAATGAGTATGTTATAATGACTAACGAAATCGTGAAGTTAATGGATGTCTTTATGCGATTTAGGACAACTTTCGACAGGTTTAGATTAATAGAAAAATTGGCTCTTGGTATTTGAATTGATTTTATGAGTCAGTTTTAAATGAAAAAGCGGAAGAAACTATGGATTTTACTTGTTAAATTCGCCTCTAGGGTGATATCCTAGAGGTTATTTTTATTGAAAGAACGGAGAGAGATAGATGCAAGGCAAACAACAAATTATTGATAGCTTATTACCTCTACTTGAGGAGCATATGGATGCAAAAGAAATTGAACGGTTAATTGAAGTACCAGCTAATCCTGAACATGGTGACTTAGCGTTCCCAGTCTTTTCTTTAGCAAAAACATTCCGTAAGGCACCTAACCTTATTGCACAAGATTTAGTTGAACAAATGGATGTTTCTGCTTTTGATCGAGTAGTTGTCATCGGACCCTATATTAATTTCTTATTGAATCGCTTTGAGTCGAGTAACCAAATTTTACATAACATTTTAGCTCAAGGCAGTAACTATGGGGCTGCTGATATCGGTAATCAAAAAAATGTGCCTATTGATATGTCCTCTCCGAATATTGCCAAACCTATGTCGATGGGACATTTACGTTCAACCGTTATTGGGAACTCACTAGGATATATCTTAGAAAAGTTAAACTATAATGTTATCCGTATTAATCACTTAGGTGATTGGGGAACGCAATTCGGTAAATTAATTGTAGCCTATAAAAAATGGGGTAATGAAGAAGCCGTAACTGCTGATCCAGTCAATGAGTTGGTTAAGTTATATGTCGATTTCCATGATAAAGCTGAACATGATCCTAGTTTAGAAGATGAAGCAAGAGCCGCTTTCAAAAATTTAGAAGAAGGCGACCAAGAAATGCATCAGTTATGGACATGGTTTAAAGATGAATCTCTAAAAGAATTTACACGTGTCTATGATATGTTAGATGTTCAGTTTGACTCTTATAATGGTGAAGCTTTTTATAATGACAAAATGCAAGCTATCATTGATGAACTTGCTGAAAAAGGTGTTTCAACTATTGACAATGGTGCTACAATTGTTGATTTAGAAGCTGAAAACTTACCACCTGCTTTGATTAAGAAATCTGACGGGGCAACATTGTATATGACCCGTGACTTAGCAACAGCTTACTATCGTTATAATACATATCAATTTGATCAAAGTTTATATGTTGTAGGAAACGAACAATCTAATCACTTTAAGCAATTAAAGGCTGTATTAAAACGCTTAGACCGTGAATGGGCCGATGATATGCATCATATTCCATTTGGTTTAATAACTTTAAATGGTAAGAAATTATCGACTCGTAAAGGTAAAATAGTTTTACTTGAAAATGTCCTTAATGAAGCCATTGAATTAGCAATGGAACAAATTGTGACTAAAAACCCAGACCTAGAGAACAAAGAGGAAGTTGCTCATCAAGTTGGGGTTGGAGCTGTTGTTTTCCATGACCTTAAAACCGACCGCTTAAATAACTTTGATTTTAATTTAGAAGAAGTTGTTCAATTTGAAGGTGAAACAGGTCCATACGTACAATATACGCACGCGAGAGCTCATAGTATTCTGGAAAAATTCCATGGCGAAATTGATACACAAGCTATATTGGAAATCAATGACAACTATGCCTGGGCTGTTGTAAAAAAACTAGATGACTATCCAATGATTGTTCAACAAGCTGCTAACCGCTATGAACCTTCTGTTGTCGCTAAGTATGTTGTCCAATTAGCCCAATTATTTAATAAATACTATGGTAATACCCGTATTTTAGATGAAGATGACCAAATTCAAGCACGGGTTGCCATCGTAAAAGCAGTAACCATTGTTTTAAAAGATGGCTTAACCTTATTAGGGATTAAGGCACCGAATAAAATGTAGAAAATTATATATTAAGAAGTAAAGGAGGCGTGAAATAATGAATAGATGGGGACAAATTGTAGAAGCAATCATTACAGATGAAAATGATAAAAGCTATTTCGCACAAGTAAATGGAGAAACTTTTACCGTTGCCAAAAATCAATTAGATGGTGAGACTTTTCAGCAAGGTGAAACCATTGAAGGTTTGATTTATGAAGATATGAATCGTCGTAAAGTCTTGCAATATCAACTTCCTGATATACGACCTGGCTATTTTGGTTGGGGGACAGTCACTCAAGTTCGTAAAGACTTAGGGGCTTTTGTATCGGTTGGTTTAATTGATAAAGATGTTGTTGTATCACTTGATGATTTACCTGAAAATAAAGACATTTGGCCACGTAAAGGTGATCAACTCTATTTAACTTGGGAAGTTGATGCTAAAAATCGCTTATGGGGTAAATTAGCAGCAGATGAAGAATTAAGCAAGTTATATAAGCCTGCCAAAGAAAATACGAAAAATCAGACAATTGATGCTCGGATAATAAGAATGAAATTAGATGGTGCAATTGGCATTTCTGTTGAAGGCTATCGTGTGTTTATTCATGAAAATGAACAAATCTCACCTTTGAGAATGGGAGAATCTGTTCGTGGACGTGTGATTGATGTTCATAAAGATGGAAGCATGAATCTATCCTTAAAACCTAGAGCGCATGAAATGATTGATGATGATGCTCAAATGCTAATGGTTTTATTAAACAGACAAGCCAATCAATTTTTGCCATATCATGATAAATCGGATGCACAAGAGATTCAACGAGAACTTGGCATCAGTAAAAGCCAATTCAAACGGGCAGTAGGTCAATTGTTAAAGCAACGCTTAATACAACATGAAAAAGGTAAAGGAATTTGGTTATTGTCAGAAGGTGACAATAATGACGCAGACTAACTTTCTAGATAGCTATTTTTTAGATTTTAAACACTATATGATTATAGATGAAGGTAAGGCTGAGAATACAGTAAACTCTTATATGCGTGACTTAAACAAGTTTAAGTTATTTATTGAAGAGCAAGGAATCGAAACTTTAGCCGATATTAATCAAGCTGTCATACAGTTATATTTAGCACAGTTAAAATTAAGTCATTATGCTGCTAGCTCAACTAGTCGAATGATATCTGCTTTAAAACAATTTTTCCTTTTTCTTCTTAAAGAAGGACATATTGATAAAAACCCAGTTCAAACCATTCAACTACCTAAAAAACCTCAGTCATTACCGAAAGCTTTGACTATGAATGAAGTCGATCAAATTATTGAAGCCCCCGATACTAATACAACTTGGGGCTTGCGTGATCGTGCTATCTTTGAATTGATGTATGCAACAGGTTTAAGGGTTAGTGAGTTAATTCATCTTTCTTTAGAAGAATTACATTTAGATTTAGGCTTTATTCAAACGATTGGTAAAGGTGATAAAGAGCGGATTGTACCTTTAGGTGATGAGGCATCTTATTGGATTCAGCGTTACTTGGATGAAGTGCGGCCTGGATTTAGTCGAAAAAATGCTAAAGAAACAACGGCCTTATTTATAACTGAACGTGGCGTAGCTTTTAGCCGGCAGGGAATTTGGAAAAACTTAAAAAAATATGTTCAACAAACAGGGATTAAACAATCTGTTTCACCACATATGTTAAGACATTCCTTTGCAACTCATTTGCTTGAAAATGGAGCTGATTTGAGAATGGTCCAAGAGTTATTAGGACATTCTGATATATCTACCACACAGATTTATACACATATATCTAAATTAAGGCTTCAAGAAGTTTATCGTAAGACTTTTCCCAGAGCATAAAAGATTGGAGATATAAAATGACATTTGATCGTATACATTTAATTGTTTTAGACTCAGTTGGTATTGGTGAAGCAGCTGATGCAGCCGAGTTTAATGATGTAGGAGCCCATACATTAGGAAATATCGCTAAAACGGTTGGCTTAACTTTGCCTAACTTAGAAGCATTTGGTTTAGGGAATATTGAAGCTCTTGAGGGTATAGAGACGACAGATTCTCCCAAAGCTTATTGGACAAAATTAGAAGAAGTATCGGCTGGTAAAGACACGATGACAGGTCATTGGGAATTAATGGGCTTAAATATCCAGACTCCTTTCCGTGTTTTTCCAGATGGTTTTCCTGACGAATTAATTAAACAAATAGAAGATTTTACTGGTCGTAAAATAGTAGGGAATAAACCTGCTTCAGGAACTGAAATCATTGATGAACTAGGTGAACATCAAATGAAAACAGGTGATTTGATTGTTTATACTTCTGCCGATTCAGTGCTGCAAATAGCTGCCCATGAAGATATCATACCATTAGACGAACTTTACAGAATTTGTGAATATTGCCGTGAAATTACTTTAGATGATCCTTATATGCTTGGAAGAATTATCGCACGTCCTTATATAGGAGAACCAGGAAACTTTACTCGAACAAGTAACCGTCACGACTATGCTTTAAATCCATTTTCAAAAACAACATTAGATTTTCTTAAAGACGCCAACTACGATGTAGTCGCAGTTGGGAAAATTGATGATATCTTTAACAGCCAAGGTATTACTAAATCTGTTCGGACTAAGTCTAATATGGACGGCGTTGATCAATTAATCAAAGTCATGGATACAGAATTTAATGGTTTAAGCTTTACCAATTTAGTAGACTTTGATGCCTTATACGGTCATCGTCGTAATCCTGAAGGTTATGCGCAAGCTCTTGAAGACTTTGATCAACGTTTACCTGAAATTATTTCTCATATGAAAGGAAATGATTTGTTGATGATTACTGCTGACCATGGAAATGATCCAACTTATATTGGAACAGATCATACACGTGAGTATGTCCCAATCTTAGTTTACAGTCCTTCATTCAAAGAAGCTAAGGAACTTGATGCTCGTTATTTCAGTGATATAGCTGCCACAATCTCAGATAATTTTAATATTGAAAAAACTGAAAATGGTCAAACATTTTTAAGTCAATTAAAATAAAGAGGAGAGATAGTATGTTTGAAACAACGGTTAATTATTTAAAAGATAAGGGCATGACAGAGCCTGAAGTTGCCCTAATTTTAGGATCAGGCTTAGGTGACTTAGCCAATCAAATTGAATCAGCTATATCAATTCCATATGAGGAAATACCTGATTTTCCTGTTTCAACTGTTAAAGGTCACGCTGGAAAACTTGTCTATGGAGATTTAGCTTCTAAAAAAGTTATCGCTCTTCAAGGTCGTTTTCATTATTATGAAGGTTATGATTTACAAACAGTCACTTATCCAGTTCGTATTTTTAAAGAACTTGGTGTCAAAACAGTTATCATTACGAATGCTGCTGGTGGGGTCAATGAAAACTTTACACCAGGTGATTTGATGATTATAACCGATCATATTAATTTAACAGGTGAAAATCCCTTAATTGGTCAAAATCTCGATGCACATGGACCTCGATTTGTTGATATGACTGAAACGTATAGTAAAAGAGGTCAACAGTTACTTCATGAAATTGATGAAGAACTCAATCTTTCTTTAAAAGAAGGTGTTTATACTTGGTTTACAGGACCAACATATGAAACACCTGCTGAAATTAAATTTGCACGTACAATTGGTGGAGATGCTGTTGGGATGTCTACGGTACCAGAAGCCATTGTTGGCAAACACTGTGGACTTGAAGTCATTGGTATTTCTTGTATTACAAATTTAGCTGCTGGAATGCAATCGAGTTTAAATCATGAAGAAGTGGTTGAAGTCTCAACTATAGTAAAACCTAAATTTAAGCAATTGATTGAAAAATTGATATTAAAGTTATAGTTTATACATTTAACGGTTGTATAAAAGATAGCGGCAGAGATATTTATTTGAATTATGTGAAAGATAATGTTATGATTCAACAAGTGATTTTTGAAAAGGAGGGGAAATAGATGTTAATACGTTCGAAAAATAAAAATGAAAAAATTGTTATGGGTTTATTATCTTATACTTTGGATCATTCTTCGACTGAAGAGCAGAAAAAGTTGCTTGAAGAATATCGTAATGACCCAGATAAAGAAATTTATTTATATAAAGATGATCAATCAGATAATTTTGTCGGCATCGTTACAATTGAACGTAATCATTTAGATGATGCGTCTGAAGATGAGATTGAAACGATTTTAGTTCCACGGATTGCTGTAATCCCTTCTTTTCGAAATGAAGGTGTAGGTTTTAGTATTTATCAAAATTTACGCCAATTGTATCCTAATGCAACTTTAATTGGTTCTATTAAAACGAGTGATCTGTTAGCAAGATGGTCAAAAAGATACCATGAAGCAATTGATGGAGTAGAGGAAGCATGAGTCAAGAAAGTTTAAAGTTGGAGCTACAAGCCTATCAAGGGCCATTTGACTTACTACTGCATTTAATCAAACAACTTAAAGTTGATATTAATGATATTCCTATGCATGAAATAACAACTCAATATATGAATTATCTTCGCTCAATGCAAGAATTAGAGTTAGATATTGCAGGGGATTATTTAGTGATGGCGGCGACTTTATTAGAAATAAAGAGTCGCCTTTTGTTGCCTATTGAACCTAGTACTGAAATGGATGACGACTATCAAGGGCAAGATCCCAGACAATTGCTTGTTCAACAATTATTATTATACCAGCAATTTCAATCGGTTGCCGATAGTTTAGAGGAAAAACAGGAACAAAGGGCTAAATTATACACTCGCCAACCAGTAGATTTATCACATCATCAAACTTTTATTCCTTTAGAAGAAAATGAATTAAGTGTCGCTGTTTTAAATCAAGCAATGATTCAAGCCTTAGTGAACGCCTTTGAACGCAAACCACAATTAAAAGAAATACAACATGACCCAATTACAGTGGATGAGAAAATTAAAGATATTATGATTTTACTTGACGAGATGAATTTTGAAGATGAAATTCAATTAACCGATCTTGTATCTTCTGGCTCAAAGCAGGAATATATTGCAACATTCTTAGCGATGCTCGAATTAGTAAGAAAGCAACAAATTATTTTCCATCAACCTCATGCCTTGGAAATGATTAAAATTAAACGTATTAGATTGGCAAAGGATGTGACTATTTGACCATAAAAATGCAAATTCACGGACTATTATTTGTAGCAGGGGAAGACGGTGTTAGCCGAGAAGAACTGGCGCAAGTTTTAGCTGTAGATTTAGAGTCCATTTCGAATGCACTGCAGCAATTACAAATAGAATTACAAGAAAATCCTGAAAGTCCAATTGAATTAGTTAACTATAATCAACGCTATCGTTTGGTTACTAAGAAGGAGTTAGAATCAGTACTAGTGGATTTTGCTCGTTCACCATTTGTAACACAGCTATCGCGCTCAGCGGTTGAAACATTAGCTATTATTGCTTACCGACAACCAATCACCCGTATGGGGGTTGACCAAATTAGAGGAGTAAATTCAGCAGCCATGATACAACGGCTACAAAGCCGTGATTTAATAAAAGAAGTTGGCCGTGTGGAATCACCTGGAAGACCGATTTTGTATGCTGTCACAGATTATTTTATGGACTACTTTGGATTGAAATCACTCAATGATTTGCCAGAGATTCAAGAACTTCCATTAAATTCTGAAGCCTCCTATAGTGATTTGTTTAATATAAAAGAATGGCAAGTCGATTTTTTTGATGAAGAAAACGAGTATGAAAATTAGGAGGTGGAAGTGTGGAAAGATTACAAAAAGTACTGGCACATGCAGGTGTCGCAAGTCGAAGAAAATCTGAAGAATTGATTTTAGAAGGCCGTGTTTCTGTCAATGGTGATAAAGTAACTGAATTAGGCACTAAAGTGAATACTAGTGATTTGATTGAAGTTGATGGAGTGCCAATTTATAAAGAAGAACCAAGATATATTTTATTATATAAGCCTAAAAATGTTATTAGTGCAGTAGCGGATGATAAAGGTAGAGAAGTGGTAACGGATTATATTCATTTGATTGATGAACGCATTTATCCAGTTGGACGCTTAGATTATGATACGACAGGATTAATATTGCTGACAAATGATGGTGAATTTGCTAATTTACTCATGCATCCGAAATACCAAATTGATAAGGTTTATGTGGCAAAAGTAGAAGGTATAATGACTTCTGATGAAATATTTAAACTAACCAATGGTGTTGTAATTGATGGGAAGAGAACTAGTCGTGCTAAAGTGAAAGTCTTACAAGAGAATATCAAGCAAAATACAAGCATCGTAGAGTTGACGATCCACGAAGGTTGGAACCATCAAGTGAAAAAAATGTTTAAAGCAGTTGGACATGAAGTGATTAAGTTAAAACGTGAACGATTTTCCTTCTTGAACTTACATAAAATGAATCCAGGTGACTGGCGTGAATTAACAGCTTTTGAAGTTGATAAATTAAGCAAATTGGCTAAAGGATCAGCAAATTAAGATATAATTTACTGAATAAAAAAATGTGAAGAAATGAACAAAGCCACTTAAAAAGACTTGAATTTATTTACAATTATGTTATGATAGTATCATAAAATTAAATAACGTCTTCAGGGCAGGGTGAAATTCCCGACCGGTGGTAAAGTCCACGAACCGAAATAATTTTGTTTTGGTTGATCTGGTGTAACTCCAGAACCGACAGTAAAGTCTGGATGGAAGAAGAATTTTGTGCAATATATCTTTTTAAAGATTATTTAATGTACGCTATTTGCTGAGGACTTGGTAGATGGCGTATTTTTTTATTGCATAAGGCTCTATTGTAAGACGAAATAGAGGAGAAAGATTTATGGTTAAAAGAAAGTTGTCGGTTAGAACTATGATTTTGTTAGCTATTTTAGGGGCATGGGCAATTGTATTACGGTTTTTTGATTTTCCAATTTTACCTGCAGCTCCGTTTTTGAAAATAGATTTTAGTGATTTAATGGCCTTCATTGGAATGTTAACTTATGGTCCGGTCGGATTAATTACTGTTGCAGGAATTCGAGATTTAATCAACTATATTACTAGTGGTGGTCAAGCTGGTTTGCCAATTGGTGTTATCATGAGTTTTATGGCTACATTAGTGATGTTTTTACCAACACATTATATTTTGAAATTTACATCTACTAAACAATCAATGGCTAAAACAATTTCATTGAGTCTTAGCTTAACAACTGCCTTAGTTTTAACAATGGCTATATTTAATTATTATGTAGCTCTTCCTATTTATACAACCGTCTTAAATTTTCCAATTAATGACTTCTTTGATTATGTTTTATCCATAATTGTGCCATTTAATCTAATCAAAGGAATTATTTTAAGTATTGGACAAATTATTGTTTTAAGATCAATCGTACCTATTTTAGAAAAACGTCAAATTCTATACCCTAATTACCAAGAAACTATTAAATTGCCTCATTCGATTCAATCATCTGAATCGCACGCGTAGGGCACTCAAAGACTGCATTGCGACTGCTAATGTGGTCTTTTTCATTGGCACTTTCTTTGACAAACGCAATTCCTTCATCATTTGTGTCAAATAGGTCTGGATAATTTAAATAACATCTTCCACAGGCGATGCATTTTTCAGATTTAACAAATAGTTTCACAAAAACTCCTCCATATGTTACAATTAGTTTACAAATAAGCATCAAATTAATGTAAAAGCGTTTAACTTTTGTTAATTTAAGACAATATCGTGTATATTTATGTTAGTATAGTTCAGAAAGTGTTGCGAGCTCATGCTTTATAACTTAATATTCTGTTAATACATTAAATATTGTAACACATGTAGGAGGAATTTGAATGTCAAATGATAATTATCCAAATCAAAATAATGAGAATCAAAATGAACGTCATGAAAATGTGAGTCGTTCAAATCAACAATCAAATAATAAAATGCCTTGGAATCGTGGCTTTGGTCAAGATGAAAATCCTAAGAAACGCCAATTTTCAAGATCAGCACGTAACCAACCAAACAAGGAAGCAACAACCTTGTCAAAAGTTTTATTATTCCTTATTGTTGTCGTGTTAATTTCGCCTTTTATGCTATATTGGGCAGTGAATGCTACTCGTAAAGAAGAAGGCGCTCAAACTTCTTCTATGGAAAATCTATCGATTAATCGTTCTATTAGTGAATCAGAGAGTAAATCAGAAGAGTCTGATGAAAGTTCTTCAGAATCTGAATCTGCTTCAAGTGAAGAAAGTGTAAGTTCAATTGAAATTGAAGAATCGTCTTCAGTCGTTGAACAATCTTCAGTTGAAGTACCAGAAACGCCAATTCAACCACCAGTTGAATCAGCTGAAGTTTATGTTCCAGAAACACCAGTTATACCAGAGACACCTGCGACAGGAAGTTATACAATCCAAGCAGGAGATTCTTGGTGGAGTATATCTGTAAGCTTCGGTGTCGATGTTTATGAGCTCGTTCAAATGAATGGAGCAACAATTGAAACACCAATTTATCCTGGAATGCAAATCGTTGTGCCATAATTCAAGGCATTACATAACTATTTAAAATTCATTTCAACCCCTAGCCTGTTTGGGCTAGGGGTTGAAATGGTGTATATAGTAAACAAATTATGATATTAAGTTGAAAGTAGGCAAATATATGGAAAAAATCGCAATCGCTATTGATGGGCCAGCATCATCTGGTAAAAGTACAGTTGCAAAAGAAATCGCGCAACGTTTAAATATCACTTACATTGATACAGGTGCAATGTACCGAGCAGTAACTTATTTATTAATGAAAGAGCAGATCGCTTTTGATCAATTAGAAAAAATTGAAGAGTTCATTAAACACATTGACTTTGATTTTAAATATATCAATCAAGAACTTCATTTATTTATTAATGGTGAAGATCTTACCAAAGAAATCCGTTCAGTGGAAGTTACTCAAAATGTATCAGAAGTGTCTGCCATTTCTGTTGTACGAGATTTGTTAGTTGAAAAACAACAAGCAATTGCGAGTGACCAATCGGTTATCATGGACGGTCGTGATATTGGTACAGTTGTTTTACCAAATGCACAATATAAATTCTTCTTGACTGCATCGTCAAAAGTTAGGGCAGAGCGCCGTTATAAACAAAATTTAGAAAATAATATGACCTCACAAAGTTTAGAAGAAATTGAAGCTGATATTATCAGACGTGATCAATATGATTCTACAAGAGCAAATAGCCCATTACAAAAAGCGGACGATGCAATTTTAATTGATTCAAGTGATTTATCAACTAATGATGTTATAGAATTTATTATTCAAAATATTGATGATAATTTATAAGATGTATTCTATCAAATTTAAGATTATATCTAATAAAGCAATCCTTTACTGGACGATAGTTAAAAAATTTGATAAAATATAATTATGTGGACCAATATACATTTTTGGCGACAATTTTAAGGCAATTGCTTATTAGGAGGAACTGGTACATGGCAGAGTTTGTTGAGAACAATGAATTGAACGAAGAAGTTAATAATGAAGAAACAGTTGAAGAGACAACTGAAGAGGTAGTTGAGGAAACTACTGTTGAAATTGAAGAAGTTGAAGCTACAGAAGCTGAAACAACTGAAGAAACAACTGAAGCAGAAGAACCAGCAACAATGGAAACAATGGAAACAATGGAAGATGCATTAGACAGCGTTGTTGAAATTAAAGTTGGTGATACTGTATTAGCAGATGTGCTTGCATTTGATGATAAACAAGTACGTGTTGCAATTAAAGAGAGTGGCGGTTTAGAAGGTGTTATTGAACGTCAAGAATTGTCTGCTACACCTTTTGAAGATCCATCAGAAATTTTAAATATTGGGGATGAAGTAGAATTAGTTGTTTTACGCCCAATTAAAGATAAAGAAAATGGAAATTATTATTTATCTAAAAAACGTATCGATGCTAAAAAAGTTTGGGTAGAAATCCAAGAAAAAGCTGAGCGCGGTGAAACAATTGAAGCACCTGTTAAAGATGTTGTTAAAGGCGGTTTAGTTGTTGATGCTGGTGTTCGTGGTTTCGTACCTGCATCAATGGTAGAAGACTACTTTGTAGAAGACTTCTCACCATACAAAGGTAAAACTTTAGAATTCCAAATCGTTGAGATTGAACCAAGCGAAAACCGCTTAATTTTATCTCATAAAGAAATTGCACGTAAAGAACGTGAAGAAAAACGTGCTGAAATTTTAAACGACTTAGAAGAAGGTTCAATTGTTGAAGGTACTATTGCTCGTTTAACGAACTTTGGTGCGTTCATTGACTTAGGTGGAATTGATGGTTTAGTTCATATTAGCCGCATTGCGCATGAACACATTGACAAACCAAGTGATAAATTAACAATTGGCGATAATGTTAATGTTAAAATCTTATCTGTAGATAAAGAAAGAGGACGTGTATCATTATCTATTAAAGATACATTAGCTGGACCATGGGATGATATTGAAGAAAAAGCGCCAGAAGGATCTGTTTTAACAGGTACTGTTAAACGTCTAACAAGCTTTGGTGCCTTTGTTGAAGTATTCCCAGCTGTTGAAGGTTTAGTACATATTTCTCAAATTTCACACGACCACATTGCAACTCCACACGAGAAGCTAGAAGAAGGTCAAGAAATTGAAGTTAAAGTATTAAGTGCTAACCCTGAAGAGCAACGCTTATCATTATCTATTAAAGCTTTATTAGATAAACCAGCATTTGAAGAAGGACAAGCTCCTGCTGAATCAAATCGCAGACCTCAATCAAATAACAATCGTCCACGTAATAATAAACAAAACAATGCAAATACATTTGCATCAGATGATAGTTCAGATTCTGGATTCTCATTTGCTGATTTATTAGGTGCCGATGAGTTAAAAGCTTTAAGATCTGAAAGTGATGATGAATAATTAAATATTCATTTAATATGAAGACTGACGCTTGATGCATCAGTCTTTTCTTATTTTTAAAACAAATGAGGTGAATTTATGAGTATACCAATTGTTGCCTTGGTTGGTAGACCGAATGTTGGGAAGTCGACAGTCTTCAATCGTTTAATTGGAGAACGTTTATCCATTGTTGAGGACGAACCGGGTGTTACACGTGACCGTATCTATGCAACCGCAAGCTGGTTAAGTCGTGAATTTCGATTAATCGATACAGGTGGGATTGATCTGTCTGATGAACCCTTAATGAATCAAGTTCGTTATCAAGCTGAAATAGCCATGGATGAAGCCGATGTGATTGTTTTTGTTGTTTCTGCTCGTGAAGGATTAACGGATATTGATGAAAATATTGCTAATCAACTTCATCGAACTAAGAAACCTGTTGTCGTAGCTGTTAATAAAACCGATAATCCAGAAGAAAGATTACAAGTTTTCGATTTTTATGCTTTGGGACATGGTGAACCTTTCCCTGTTTCTGGCGCCCATGGAACCGGATTTGGTGATTTATTGGATGAAGTTATTGCTAATTTCCCAGAGGATGCTAGCCATCAAGATGAGGACAACTCCATTAAATTTAGTTTTATTGGCCGTCCAAATGTTGGCAAATCAAGTTTAGTTAATGCAATTTTAAATGAGCAAAGAGTAATTGTATCCAACATAGAAGGAACTACACGTGAAGCTGTAGACACTTATTTTACTGATGAAGACGGTAATACTTTTACCATGATTGATACGGCAGGTATCCGTAAACGTGGGAAAGTATATGAAAAAACAGAGAAATATAGTGTTCTTCGTGCAATGTCTGCTATTGAGCGTAGTGATATTGTTTGTTTAGTTCTTGATGCTGAAACAGGTATTCGTGAACAAGATAAAAAAGTAGCAGGTTATGCCTATGAAGCTAATAAAGGTATCGTAATCTTAGTCAATAAATGGGATTTAGTTGATAAAAGCGATAATTTATTTGATTCATTTACGAAAGATATTCGTCAAGAATTCCAATATTTAAGTTTTGCCCCGATTTTATTTGTCAGCGCTGAAACAGGTCAACGCCTAAATCGATTACCAGAGCTTTTAGTAACGATTTATGAAAACCGTAATCGTCGTATTCAATCATCATTATTAAATGATGTTTTAATGGATGCCGTTGCGATGAATCCTACACCTACCGATAAAGGTCGTCGATTAAAAATATTCTACTTAACACAAGTTGCAGTCAATCCACCAACATTTGTTGTTTTTGTCAATGATAAGGAACTGATGCACTTTAGTTACGAACGTTTTCTAGAAAACCAATTAAGACAATCTTTCTATTTTGATGGGACTCCTTTAAGGTTAATTGTCCGTGAACGTGAATAATCGATTAAAATGCATCGAATCAAGTCCTAAATGTTGTATTATCAAGTTTGATATGCTATTCTTAGATATGAAATAATTGTTAAAAGTTTTAACAATGAAATTTCAAAAACTTGCTTATTAGCAATTATATGGGAGGAATTTATTATGGCAAACAAAGCAGAATTAGTAGAAAAAGTAGCAGCGAAAACAAATTTAACTAAGAAAGACGTTACAGCAACTGTTGAAGCATTATTTGAAACAGTTCAAGAATTATTAGCTGAAGGCGAAAAAGTACAAATCATTGGTTTCGGTACTTTTGAAGTTCGCGACCGCGCAGCTCGTAAAGGACGTAACCCTCAAACAGGTGAAGAAATCCAAATCGCTGCAAGCAAAGTTCCAGGCTTCAAAGCTGGAAAAGCTCTTAAAGACGCAGTAAAATAATTTATACTATTCAACCGTTGGAGCCTAGGCTCTGACGGTTTTTTTTGGATAATTTTATTGGCTAAACTCCCATATAGGCTAATATTTATTTGAACGCTCATTATTATTTTAAAAGTAATATAATTCTTCACATTTACATAACGTTAATCGTGAGCTTCATGTTATAATATATTTAATGAATAACTGGAGGTTATTGGATGTCGTTGTTTGACCAAATATTAGATGAAATTAAAACAATTGAAACGATTGAAGATTTAAACGTAAGTTTAGCTCCATATTATCAATCAGCAGCTGATGAAAAAGAATCTTATCAAGCACTGTTAGATATTGCACAGTATTTAAATCGCTTAGGCTATCGTGATTTTAGTATTGTTATTTTAGAAAGACTTTATGATATAAATCCGCTAAAAAATGTTGGCTATCAAATTGCTTTAGCTTATTACCAATATCAATATTATGAGCAAGCAAATGATTGGCTTGATGAAGTTAGTCCTAGTAAATTAACGTATAAATATGCTTTTTTAAAAGCACAAATTTTAAATGCTCTAGATCATTATAATGGAGCACGGGAATTGTTAATCGAATTGATTAAAGAATTTCCGACTCAAGTAGAACCTTATATTATTTTGTCAAAATTATATGAAGAACATGGCATCGTAGATCGAGCAGAGTACTATTTAAATGTTGCCTATGAATATTTTCCCAACCAAATTAATCAATTAGAAATACGGAAAAAATTAGCCAATTTCGAAATCAGTAAAGAAATGATGAATATCGAAAAAATTGAAGAAATGTATGCTAATGAGAACTTAGAGAATGGTGATGAAGATTATTATTTATTAGCAATTGCCTATCAAAGGTCTAAGCAATTCGAAAAAGCGATTGCGATGGCGGAAAAATCCATTCAAATGAATCCAGACAATTTTGAAAGTCATTTTCTATTGATGGAACTCTATCAAGACACTAATCGACAATCTGCCTTGAAAAAAGAAATTACCTGGCTAGCCAAATCTTTGCCGCCTTTTGATCCAACGATATTAAAATTAGTAGAAGTTGCTCTAACAGTGGATGAAGTCAGCATTGAGCTCATTAATAAACTGGAAGATTATTATTTCCTTGCTGACGAAGAAGTAGATCAGTATCAAATTATTTCACTGATTGTAAAATATTACTTAAAAGAAAATAACCCTGCGATTGCTTTACATCAACTACGTACGTTAGGAGAAGAGTTTGACGATCAAAATTACTTGAGTTATTTATATGCCATTACATTTGAAAGTTTAGCTAACTCAGAAGAAGCAAATAAGTACTTTATGAAAGCAATTGATTATTTAATTAACGAACCAGATTTAATTTTAGATTATAGTCGTTTTTTAATGAATGAAAATAATTATGAAGAAGCAAGGAAACTTGTTAAACGATTTGAAACAAGTATTTATCAATCACCAGAATTAACTATTTTGTCTAAGCAAATAGAAAATCATTTTGGTGGAGAAAAATAAGACGATAAATGGAGGTGCCGTATGTTGAATAAGAATCAAATGAAAAGAGAGTTTTTAACTCAGATTGTCAATCGATATGAACATGTTAATCCATCTGTTACATATCTAATGAATTATTTAATTAAACAACCGAATATTATGGAGACCATTGTATTTACTGATCAAGTTAAATATGCTCCTAGAGGAATATATGTATCTTATCAATATAATTCGGCTGTGCCTTTTATTTACTATAAAAATCAACGAACGTATACAAATTATGAGCAAGCTTTTCATGACTTGAGATTAAATATGATGTATAAAAAAGAACTCTTTTATTTAGAATTGAATGTCCCACAATACTTTCAGTTGGCCTATGTATTAGATGTGTTTGAGGAAAATCCATTTGTGCCAGAGGATGAAGATTTACTTAAAAATACGAATCAAACTTTAAACCATCTAAGTACACAAGCCTATATTAAATACATTACCCAGCAATTAGATGAAGCTTTGGATCAGCATAATTACGAACAAGCTGATTACTTTGTCAATTTGATTGAGCAATTGAAAGGAACTGATTATGATTTATAGTTTGACTAATCCACTATTTCAAAAAGCAAAATCAGTGATGAAGCAAATTGAGTCTCATAACTATGAGGCTTATTTTGTTGGTGGGTGTGTAAGAGATACACTATTGAATTTACCCATACATGATATCGATATTGCAACAAGTGCTCGTCCAGATGAAGTTGAAATGATTTTTGCTAATACCATTGACTTAGGGAAACAACATGGAACGGTGATTGTTGTTTGGCAAAAAGAAACATATGAAATCACAACTTTTAGAACGGAAGATTCGTACAGTGATTTCCGTCATCCAGATAATGTTCAATTTGTCAGAAATTTGCAAGAAGATACTTTACGTCGTGATTTCACGATTAATGCCTTAGCTTTCGATATGAATGGACGATTATATGATTACCATGGTGGGAAACTTGATTTAGATGCAAAGATAATTCGCGCTGTTGGCAATCCTATGGAGCGTTTTTACGAAGATGCTTTGCGCATATTCCGGGCTATTCGTTTTGCTTCGCAACTCGGTTTTACTGTAGACGGAGAAACTTTCCGTTCTATGAAGGCATTAGCGAAAAACCTTAATCAAGTTTCAATGGAACGCATTCGAATTGAAATGACAAAGTTTTTGCAAGGTAAATACTTCAATGATAGTTATCAATTATTGATTGATGCCAATATTTATCGATATTTACCAATGATGAATGTGGCTAATATTCAAGAAGTGTTAGATCAACTTGCTAAGAAATATTATGCCATGCATCAACACGATTATGAATTTTCAGAATCCATGAGTTGGGCCATATTCTTAATGGAATTGCCTTTTAACAGTGTTACAGATAAAAGACATTTTCTGAAAGTATGGACCCATAGTAATCAGACCATTAAAGATATAAAAAATATTGTTGAATTAATTCCGTTATTTAAAGCAAATCAAATTGATCTTGAAACGGTCTATCATTATCAAAATGAAATTTTATTGGAAGTAGAACAATATATGCAGTCACAAGCGATTATCCAAAAACCATCCATTGAAGTCATGTTTAATTCATTACCGATTAAACAAAGAACAGACATCGTTGTCAATGGAGCTGATATTATGAAGATGTTAGGTTTAACGAAAGGGAAACCAATTGTTGGTGAATTGATTGCTGAAATCGAAAGAAATATTATTTTACAACAGCTTGATAATACACAGGAGGCAATTGAAGCTTTTGTTAGTTCCTATTTAAAAGATTCAGTGAAATGAGGTCATATTTAATGAAGAAAATTGCTGTCGTTGATATTGAAGCAACAGGTCCTAACTTTGAAAAAGGTGATCGTATGATTCAAATCGCAGCGGTTATTTACCAAGATGGTAAAATACTTGGGCAACATAATATGTACATCAATCCTGAAATGGCCATCCCGCAACATATTCAACAGTTAACAGGAATTACACAAGATGTTGTAGAAAAAGCACCTACTTTCAAACAAGTGGCTCCTTTATGGTACGAACGGTTAAAAGACTGTTTGATTGTTGCTCATAATTTAGCTTTTGATTTAGTCATGCTGCAAGAGAGTTTTCTTTGGGCAAATGAAGTAAATTTTAATCCGTCTGCTATCGATACCGTAAAATTAGCAAAAATTTTAGTGCCGTGGGCGGATGGCTTTAATTTAACCCAACTCGCGAATTATTATGAATTGCCTTATAAGGATGCACATGATGCCGCCAGTGATGCTTATATAACGATGCAAATATTATCAAAACTAGGGGATGAAGTACTTAACTTAGACAATGAATTATTTAATCGATTATATCCCTATATTGTGCATTTGCCACATGATGAAAAAGAATTTTTTGACCAGCCACAAATGTTTTTAATTCAAACACAATATGATTCAATTGTTTTCAATGACAATCTAACTATTGAACATGAGCAAAATTATTCTTTAATAAGTCAATTAATTGTTGAGAAAATAAGCCATCATCCTAGGTTAATCTTTGAAAAGATGAATCCAGCGATTAAAAATAGTGAGTTGGTTGACGTTATCAAACAATTAGCTTTTACTAAACCAATGGTCATAGGATTTGAATCACTAAATCGACTAAATTGGTTTGTGGAGCAATTAGATGAATTAATGGATAAAGGCTCAGTCGTGGTTTTAAAAAAGGACAATCATTATTTACATTTACCTGCATTTGAAGAATTAATCGCAACTAAGGAAATTCATTTATTAAATCAACAAGAAATTATTAGTATTGCGGCTACGATTCGCTGGTTGTCTACTACACAGACAGGGGATTATGCGGAAATCCGAGATGAATTAGTCGTGCAACCACTACTTGAGAAATATTGTCGGTCAACGCTGGCCAACAAAGTGAATCCTTTTTACTCATCTTTAATTAAAGCAGCAAAGAAAACTGATTTAATATTAATGGAAGCTCAAAAAATTTCAACAGCTAATCTTCAAACGGAAAGTTATTTATTTAATCGAAGGATTTTAATTTTAAATTATGAAGATTGGGTAGAAAAACAACGTTTAAATCAACAAAGTAGACTGTCAGTGAGTTTTCTATTCACAGAATTACAGTCTGTTTTTGATTATTTTGTCTACCAAGCTACGCTGCAACCTAATGAAAACGAACTGAATATCCAACTCAATCGTTTAATGGATATTTTTTATGAATTAAATGAAGTATTGAAAAATTATATTGATAAAAGTGATGAGGTTAAAAGTACAAAGCATTCTTATGAATATTTTCTAAGCGATTCCTTAATCTTTGAATTAAATATCGGCTGTTTTTTAAATGAACTTAAAGCGATCGCTTTAAGTATTGATCATCTATTAAAACAGGCTAGAGTAGTCACTGACTATCGTTTACAGCGTTTAATTCAGCTTATACTAACTTTTGTTTATCAAGATTCCGACCAATATTTAATCGTAAAAGGTCAATTTTCGAATCATTTTGTGCATAATATTGAGTTGATTGCGAGACCATTGTTTATTGAAAATCCATTTAATGAAAATCCAAAGCAGGAAGTGTATTTATTTAGCCGTCGATTCTATCAATATAAACAAAAATCAGGGTCTTATCAATGGTTAAAAAATAATCATTTCCAACCTCTACAATTGCCGAATCAAATAGAGCAAAGTATTGATATAAAACTTCCTGTTGGTTATATTAATACGACTGATTTTACGCTAGATAATAATACAGAACAAGATTGGTTAACAGATGACACGATTGCGATTAAACAACAAGTGGATTTTTTAACAGATTTTTCTGATCAGCTAGAAAACCGGATCATCATATTAGCTGCTAATCAAAAAGCTAAAGAGTTAACCTATGAAATGATTAAGAAATCGAAAATCTTAACGGAACTTTATGGTGTTTTATGTCCTGGAATTAACGGGAGTTTAAATCGTGTATTACGCCGGCAAGAAGAGATGGAAAAAAGTATTTTGATTTTAACTTTTTCTAATTGCTATAGTTTTCAAATGAATGATATAAAAACTAAGCGGACGATTCTTATACAACGCCTACCTTTTGCTAATCCGAATGTTCCTATATTGAATGCATTGGCAAAGTATAATCGTTGGGATAGCCATCTCGAATTTAATCAGTTACATTTACCTTTAATGCAATCACGTTTAAATGATCTTGTGTTACAATTAGCTGTTAATCCGACCGTTGACCAGCTTTATTTATTCGATGATCGTGTATTCACTAAATATTATTCTTATGAATTGAGAAATAATTTAAACCCTTGGATAAATTTTTTAATTTACGATGACTAAAAGTTAAAATTGCTGTATTATAGATAATAGATTTAAAAAAGGAGGCTAATTGCTTGAGTCGAAAAACAGTGACGACCATTAGCGTCATCCTATTAGTCATACTCGTTGGCCTATTTTGGCTTTTTATGGAAAGTCAAGCTAGTATTTACCAAGCTGAAGATGAAGCTATAGCAATTATTGAGGCTGATTATCCAGTTGATCAGGTAAATGAATTTTACTGGGTTACCTTTGATGAAACGTATTTCAGTACTGAATTTATTGATACGGATGGCGTTCATCGTTATGCCATTATCAGTCAAGAGGGTGGCGATACTGATTATTATACTTATGATGAAATCATCTCTGAGCCACAGGCTAAAGAACTGACACTATCAGACCTTGGTGAAGCAGAAATTATTCAGGCTCGATTAGGTAAAATGGAGATGAATCCTGTTTGGGAAGTTACATTACGTAATACAAACGGAACATTAACTTATTACTATCTAAATGCCAGTGATGGCACATGGATACAAACAATTGAGAATATTTAGGAGGATTTATGGATACAATTACAATGCAACAAGCAGCCAATTATGTTGATCAAGAAGTAGAGATTTTTGCATGGGTTACCAATAAAAGAAGTAGTGGGAAAATAGCTTTCTTACAGTTACGTGATGGACATACTTATTTTCAAGGTATTGTCGTAAAAAATGATGTTACAGAAGAAGTTTTTGAAACAGCTAAAAATCTATCACAAGAAACAAGTATTCGTCTAACGGGAGTTGTTCAAGTTGATGATCGCAGCAGTTTAGGTTATGAACTTTTAGTTAAAGACATCGAAGTGATCGGTGAAAGTCATGATTATCCGATTACACCAAAAGAACACGGAACCGACTTTTTAATGGATCACCGTCATTTATGGTTACGTTCAAGTAAACAACATGCCATTATGACAATTCGTGATGAAATTATTTATGCGACTTATCAATTTATGCGCCAAGAAGGTTTTATGAAGATTGATTCACCTATTTTAACTTCTAGTGCACCTGAAAATACGACTGAATTATTCCATACGGAATATTTTGATGAAGAAGCTTATTTATCACAAAGTGGTCAATTATATGCTGAAGCTGCAGCCATGGCATTTGGTAAGGTGTTTACATTTGGTCCAACATTTAGAGCTGAAAAATCTAAAACCAGACGTCATTTAATTGAATTCTGGATGATGGAACCTGAAATGGCTAATTATAATCATGAACAATCGCTAGAAGTTCAAGAAAAATATGTAGCTCATTTAGTTCAATCAGTCATTGATAACTGTCAAATGGCCCTAAAAACACTTAATCGTGATGTAGACTTATTGGGAAAATATACCCAATTACCTTATCCACGTATTGAATATACTGACGCAATTGAACTACTACAAAAAAATGGTTTTGATGATGTAGAGTGGGGCGATGATTTTGGTTCTCCACATGAAACCTTTATCGCATCTCAATATGAACAACCGATATTTATTGTTAATTATCCTAAAACGATTAAGCCATTCTACATGAAGGTTAATCCAGCGGATCCAAGAACAGTCTTATGTGCTGACATGATTGCTCCAGAAGGTTATGGAGAAATTATTGGTGGTTCTGAGCGTGAAGATGATTACGAAACATTAAAACAAAACATTATCGATTTTGGTTTAGATTTAGAGCCGTATGAATGGTATTTAGATTTACGTAAATATGGAAGTGTCCCTCACTCTGGATTTGGTATTGGTTTAGAAAGAGCTGTAACTTGGATAAGTGGTACCGAACATATCCGTGAATCATCTCCATTCCCACGTTTACTAAACCGTATTTATCCATAATATTAGAATTTTGATTTTGAGGAACAATTGATTTCAGTTGTTCCTTTTCTGATGAAGCAACAAAGGAGTTTAAGATGAAAAGTACAATTTATGATTGGATGAAGTCCGGTCACTCAATGGTTCCCAATATTTTACTGAATCAATTTCACAAATTAAATGTTAGTGGTGATGAGTTTGTTCTTATTTTGTATTTAATGACTCAAATTTCCTATGCTCAAAATTCTAATCAAATTGATCACATGTCAATTTCTTTAGGTTGGAGCCAACAAAAGATATTTGAACATCTAAATAATTTAATGGATAAGGACTATTTAGCCATTGAACTTGTACCCGATCATAATGGTAAGCAGTCAGACCATTATACTTTACGACCTTTATTTGAAAAGCTTGATGCGGTCTTCTTCCAACCAGAAGTTAAAACAAAAGTTGAACATGAAGAAGAAGAGGATACCTCATTAGTAGCTTATTTTGAAAAAGAATTTGGACGCGTACTATCACCCATTGAATTGGAAGTTCTAAGTAATTGGATGCGGGTGGATAAATATCCGGATGAACTTATTAAATTAGCATTAAAACAAGCTGTTTTGAACCAAGCTTTAAGTTTCAAATATATTGATGCTATTTTGTTGAATTGGCAAAAACGCAGTATTCGTACGGCTATCGAAGCTGAAAAGCAAATTGAGCAATTTAACCAAAAACAACAAATGAAAAATCAAACGATTGATACCAGTCAATACGATGATATTGAAATTCCTATTTTACGCTATGACTCGAGAAATCGAGAATAAGTACAAATCAAAAAGCGAGCATTTCCAAATTAATGGAATATGCTCGCTTTTTCTATAACTATGGTGTTGATTCTGATTCGACCGGAGGTTGGTTGTCAGTTGGTGGAGGATTTTCTCCTGGCTGACTTTCATCTATCGGTTGGCTTTCATCTATCGGTTGGCTTTCATTACTGCTTTCGGGAATACTTTCTTCACTACTTTCCTCTGGTTCTACAATAGGCGTTTCTGTTGTCAAGGTTAAGGTTATGACTAAAGTATCAGAAGAACTATTACCTTCAACTTTTCTAAGGCGTAGGACGTATTCACCATCATTGGCAGCTGGAATCACAAATTCTGTTCCTGTACCCGTATAAAGCACGGTACCATTTAATGATAATTCATATTGTGAACTACCATCTAGGTTTCCAGCCCAATAAGCATAAATGCTTTGTGAATCATCAATATAATTTGCATCAAAACTTGCAGGACTATCTAAATAACGTCCGTAAGCAAGCGATTGAGTAGTTGGTTCTGTCCCGACAATAAATAACTCCTCTGAACGCATTTCGGTCGGTGTATAAGGTCCGGGTAAACTAACTGGATCCGTATATTTTTCAATTTCAACACGACGTAAGTTGTCTGGCATAACCCAATCTGTATTTGGAACATTTTGCATTAAGTAGGTCATTGTTTCACGATAAATACTTTGTGGAATCCTAGTTTCCTCTAAGGTCAAATAGTTACCTGGTTCCGTCATATTATCATAGCCTACCCAAGAAACCATGGCATATTGTGGGGTCATACCTGCAAACCATCCATCTGGAGCAGCATATTCAGACGGACTTAAGCCTAACTGATTGAGTTGATCATCTGAATAATTCGTTGTTCCAGTTTTTCCTGCATGATTTAAACCATCAATTTGAGCAGCAGAAGCAAACTCACCAGGGACACCTTTTAAAATATCTACTAACATATAGGCGGTTGATTCTTTCATTGCTTGACGACTTTGAACATCAAAATCTTCAACTGTGCCACTTGATGTTACCACACGAATAACTGTATTAGGTTCATTATATTTACCATAATTTGAAATGGCGGCATAGGCAGCAGCTAATTGAATCGGAGTCACATCTCCACCAATGGCATTGGATTCAACTAAGACGCGCTGATTATTGTTTAAAATGTTTATATTCAACTTTTGTAAAAAAGCATAAGCATTATCAAGGCCGACCGCTTGAAGCATTTTAAGTGCAGGAATATTTCTAGAACCTGCTAGGGCTTCGCGAATCGACATTTTTCCTTTATAATCCATATCAAAGTTATTAATTGGAGAACCATCCGTATAATCAATATCTTCATCAACAACCATTGTAGCTGTAGAATAATTTAAATATTCAATTGCCGGTCCATAAGCAGATAAAGGTTTCATTGTTGACCCAATACTGCGGTTTAAACTATTAGCCCGGTTTAAACCAAGCGCTACTTCTAATTTACGCCCACCAATAACAGCAATCAGTCCGCCGGTATCGACATCTACCACTGCAACAGCTGTTTGCATTTTATCATCTGTAAAACCAATACCTGGATTATTATTCACTAAATCATAAATGTGTGTTTGAGCATCCATATCTAAATTCGTATAAACTTCAACGCCATCGGTATAAATATTTATATTCATTCGATCTTGTACTTCTTGGGCGACAACATCAATATAACCATTTAATATAAATTCCGGCGCTTCACCTTTATCAATATCTAAAGGAACTAACATAGATTCGATTGATTGAGCTACAGCCTCGTCATGTTCTTGTTGACTGATTAAGCCATCATCTAACATAACAGCTAAAACTAAATCACGTCTTTCCTTAGCTGCTTCAGGATCACTATAGGGATCGTAGTCTGAAGGGGCTTGGGGAAGTCCAGCGAGTAGGGCAGCTTCGGACAAGTTAATATTTTGAATATCTTTTCCAAAGAAATTTCTCGCTGCAGTTTTTGCTCCATAAGTGTTGTTAGAATAAAAAACTTTATTTAAGTATAAAGCTAAAATTTCTTCTTTGGTTAATTCTTGCTCTAGTTGAAGTGCCAACCAGGCTTCTTGAGCCTTACGTTCATAAGTTTGATCTTGGAAATCTGTTGAGAAGACAGATAACTTAATTAATTGCTGAGTGATCGTACTTCCACCTTGGGTAATTTCACCTGCACGTAAGTTGGCTAAAAATGAACCAACAATACGGATAGGGTCCACACCGAGATGATTATAGAAACGACTATCTTCAATGGCTAAAACAGCATCTTCAAATACTTGAGGAATTTCATCTGCTTCAAGTAAATCACGAGATTGACCGCCTAACTCTAAAACCAGATTGCCTTCATTATCGAAAATCTTACTTGAAATTTGTCCTCTTAAATCTTCCATCGTCACAGTAGGGGCTCCCATGGCATAGTAGCCGAACAAGCCTGCACCACCAATAATGACTAGAAAAGCTAGAGATATCAGGACAATTAAAATTCTTTTAATTATTTTCTTTTTATTAGAGCCTGACGAACGATTGGATTTATTACGTCTACGATTTTTCTTTTCATATTTTTTTCGTTCAACACGACTTCCAGTTGCCATAAGCATCTTCCTTTCAGTTTCATTGTTCTAATTCGTCTAAATAAATATCCAATGCTTTTAAATAATCAAGCATAGGGAAGACGCCTGTAGGACAAAGATAACCATTTTTTTGTATAAATGCATAAGTAAGACTTTTTTTGCTTGTTTTTTGTAAATAACTTTCAATTCGTTCATAAGGAATTAAAAAGATTTCATTTTTGCTATGAAATGAAATTAATAAAAAAGCGATACCACCTTGTCTATTGCAAGCTGACATATGATTGCGTTGGTGTTCAGGTAAATTATTCAAAGGAAAGCTCGTTTTATTTTTTGTTTCTTTAGCTTCAAAATCAATATATTTACCTTTATAAACCCCATTATAGTCAGTCGTTGAAGCTTGTCGATAATAAGCTTCTGTTATTTTAACGGCGCTTCTATGAGGATAGTCTACTTGCACAACTTGAATGGGAGTAGGTTTTTTATGAATAACAGCCATTTCTTTTGTTAAATAATATTGATTGCTTTGATTTATTTTTTCTTCTAAGGACATTCCTCGACCCGCATAATTTGTTTTATAGCTTTTATTATTGCGATCACTTTTTTGAATAGGTGAATGACCTGATGGATATTTTACCATAAAATCTCTCCTCAACTTCATTATATCGAAAGATTCGTAATGAATATAGTAAAAGTAGTGAACAATTATAGATAAAAGTGTGAATTTATTAAATAAAGATGGAGATATTTATTATTAAAAAAATGTTTTTTCTTTTTAAGTTTAAAATAAATATCACAAAAATGCATTAAGCAAGAGTTATTTAAGGAATTTTTTTGAAATACAGTTCTAAAAAGTTGAATCAACGCGTTTTTTGTTTACAACTCTATCATTTTAAGCTATAATATTTAAGTATGCAAATATAAATCATAGTTTGGAGGTCATATCAATATGACAGCGAATTTTGAAAAACAATCAACCAATGAAGGTATATTAACTTTTGAAGTACCAGTTGAAGAAGTTAAGAAAGCTTTAGATAAAGCATTTAAAAAAGTACAAAAGAACTTATCTGTACCAGGTTTTAGAAAAGGTAAAGTGCCACGTCAAATTTTTAATAATGTATATGGTGAAGAGGCTCTTTATGATGATGCCTTGAATATGGTTTTACCAGATGCTTATACAAAAGCAATTGAAGAAACAGGTCTTGATGTTGTGACTCAACCTCAATTTGATGTTGAATCAGTAGAAAGAAACAAACCTTGGGTATTAACAGCAAAAGTAACTTTAAAACCAGAAGTTAAATTAGGCGAATATAAAGGACTTCAAGTTGAAAAACAAGATCGTGAAGTTACAGATGAAGATGTACAAAACGAAATTGAAAGCAAACGTCAAAGACTTGCTGAATTAGTTGTTAAAGAAGAAGCTGCTGAATTAGGCGATACAGTTGTTATTGACTATAAAGGCTTTAAAGGTGAAGAACAGTTCGAAGGTGGAACAGCTGACAATCATTCATTAGAATTAGGATCAAATTCATTTATTCCTGGTTTTGAAGAACAATTAGTGGGAGCTTCTGCTGGAGATGAAGTAGATGTTAATGTTACTTTCCCAGAAGATTACCATGCAGAAGACTTAAAAGGTGAAGCTGTAGTCTTTAGAGTAACGGTACACGAAGTTAAAGCTAAAGAAGTTCCAGAATTAGATGATGAATTTGCTAAAGATGCTGATGATGAAGTTGAAACATTAGCTGAATTAGAAAATAAAATCAGAGTTCAATTACAAGACCAAAAAGATAAAGCAGCAAAAGAAATTATTGATGATTTAGCATTACGTCAAGCAGTTGAAAATGCAGAAATCGTTGATTTACCATACGAAATGGTACACGAAGAAATTCACCGTCAAATGGATCACTTCTTAAATAACTTACGTCGTCAAGGTATTGATGAAAACATGTATTACCAAATTACTGGTACAACTGAAGCTGATTTACATGATCAATTTGGTGAAGAAGCAGATTTAAGAACTAAAACAAACTTAGTATTAGAAGCTATTGTGAAAGCTGAAGATATTCAAGTGGATGAGCATGAAATTGAAAATGAAGTTAAAGAATTATCTGAGCAATATGGAATGGACATCGAACAAGTTCGTAATGTTGTTTCAAATGATATGTTAACTTCAGATATTAAAATGAAAAAAGCAATGAGCTTAATCATTGACTCAGTAGAAGAAATTTAATTATAATAAAATTAGCACATATGAAATTGAGGGATTGCAAATGTCACGCACTGATAAATGTAGACAATTGCATCCCTTTTTATCGTATGAATATTAGATGAGAGGGAGGTAGTCAAATGGCTCGAAATATTAACCAAAGGTCAAATGACTATTTTTGCTCATTTTGTGGAAAATCACAGGATGAAGTTAACAAAATAATTGCCGGACCTGATGTATATATATGTGATGAATGTGTGGAATTATGTAAATCCATCATTGATGAAGAAATGAAAACAGAAAGAATGCACAGTCCAGTTGAAATTCTTAAACCAAGTGAAATTATGAATTTACTAAATGAATATGTCATTGGTCAAACAGAAGCTAAAAAGTCATTAGCAGTTTCCGTTTATAATCATTATAAAAGAATTAATCAAATGGATAATGATTCTGATATAGAACTTCAAAAAAGTAATATTTTATTGATTGGTCCAACTGGATCGGGTAAAACATTTTTAGCACAAACTCTAGCACGTATCTTAAATGTTCCATTTGCTATTGCAGATGCAACAACCTTAACTGAAGCTGGTTATGTTGGTGAAGATGTCGAAAATATTTTACTTAAGTTAGTTCAAGCTGCAGATTACGATTTAGAAGTTGCTCAACATGGTATTGTTTACATTGATGAGATTGATAAGATTTCACGTAAAACTGAAAATGTTTCGATTACACGTGATGTAAGTGGTGAAGGTGTACAGCAAGCTTTATTAAAGATTTTAGAAGGAACTGAAGCTAATATTCCTCCAAAAGGTGGCAGAAAACATCCAAATCAAGAGTTTCTAAAATTAGATACTTCGCAAATTTTATTTATTGTTGGTGGAGCATTTGATGGCATAGAAACGATTGTAAAAGAACGTTTAGGTAGCAAGGTAATTGGTTTTGGTGGTTCTAAAGGTAAATTAGATGAGTCGAAAAGTATTATGCAACAAATTTCACCAGAAGACTTATTGAAATTTGGTTTAATTCCTGAATTTATTGGACGTTTACCAGTTATGGCATCTCTAGAAAAACTAACTAAAGACGATTTAATTCGCATCTTAACTCAACCAAAAAATGCCTTAGTAAAACAATATCAAAAATTGTTTGAAATCGACAATATTGAACTTGAATTTACAGAAGATGCCTTAGAAGCGATTGCTGAAAAAGCTTTAAGCCGTGAGACAGGTGCACGTGGTTTACGTTCAATTATTGAAGAAGTGATGCTTGATGTAATGTATGAAGTTCCTAGTCGCTACGATATATCTAAAGTCGTCATAACAAAAGAAAATGTTAATGGTGTAGAAACACCAAATTATTATGATCAAGATAATCTAAAAATTTCATAGTGAGGTGATTGGATGCAAGTAACACATGCTGAACTCGTTACAAGTGCAGTAAACCCTAGTCAATATCCTCCAGATAATGTTTTTGAAGTTGCCTTAGCCGGACGTTCGAATGTTGGTAAATCTTCCTTTATTAATAAAATGATTAATCGCAAAGGACTTGCCCGAACATCTGGGCAACCTGGTAAGACGCAAACCTTAAACTTTTATAATATTAATCATCAGTTTCGTTTTGTTGACGTACCCGGTTATGGTTATGCTCGTGTTGCTAAGACACAAAGGGCGTCTTGGAGTAAAATGATTGAGAAATATTTAAGTCAACGAGAGAATTTAAATATTGTCTTTCTGTTGATGGATTTTCGTCATCCACCAACAGAATTAGATATTACGATGAAAGATTTCATAGAAGCATTGGATATTCCTTATGGAATTATTCTAACAAAATCAGATAAAGTGAAAAAAAGTCAGTGGCAACGTCATTTGAATGTCTTCAAAAAAGATTTAGAATTAGATACAATCGATGCGTTATTTCCGTTTTCTTCTGAAACGGGAGAAGGTAGCGAAATAATTTGGGAAATTATTTCAGATGCGATTGAAGCATCGCAAATTGATTAAAAATATCTTAACTTAAGGAGATAGCAATGTTCAAAACGTTAAAAGATAGATTTTCTACGGTAGAGTGGAGTTGGATTTTACAAGATTGGGCAAATTCTGTATATTCATTAATGATTACGACAGCTATTTTTCCAATCTTTTATAAAAGTATGACCGATGCTGCTGGAATTGATCCAGCTGATTCAACTGCTTATCTTAGTTACGCCAATTCAATTGGAACGGTACTTGTTGGGGTTTTAGCCCCATTTTTAGGAACAAGTGCCGATTATAGAGGTGTTCGGAAGCCTTTATTTACAATTGGTACCTTGATGGGAATCGTGTCTGTTTTAACCATGATATTTGTTCCTGTAGGAAATTGGTCTTTTCTTCTAGTTCTATATGTCCTTTCGGCCATTGGTTTTGGCGTTGCAAATATTTTTTATGATAGCTCTTTACTAGATGCTACAACGCATGAACGTTTAGATCTTGTTAGCTCCGCTGGTTATGGCTTTGGTTATATTGGTAGTGTTATACCGTTTTTGATTTTTATGGTCTTCCAATTAACCAATATCTTTAGTGCAACGACGACCGTTAATATTGGATTTGTTATGACAGCCGTTTGGTGGTTTGTTTTTACGATTCCTTATTGGAAAAATGTGAATCAAGTTCACTATTTGGAACGCACAGAAAATATCTTTTCGACAACGATGAATTCTTTAAAAAATAGTCTGGGTGAATTAAAAAATTATCCTCATATATATTTATTTTTAATTGGTTATTTCTTTTACATTGATGGGGTTGGTACCATTATTCGTATGGCAACATCAGTAGGGACTGATTTAGGTTTTTCACAAGATCAATTAATTATTATGTTATTAATTGTTCAAATCGTGGCTTTCCCATGTTCGATTATTTATGGGGTTTTAGCTAAACGTTTTGGAAACCGTGCGATGTTATTCTTTGGTATCGCAACCTATGTTGTTATTTGTGTAATGGCTCTAGGCATTAATTCATTCACTGACTTTATCGTCTTAGGTATTTTAGTTGGGTCAGCACAAGGTGGGATTCAAGCGCTCAGCCGTTCTTATTTTGGACAATTAATTCCTAAAGATAAAACTAACCAATTCTTTGGTTTTTACAATATATTTGGTAAGTTTAGTTCAGTTATTGGAACTACCATCTTGGGGATTGTTTCACAAACAACGGGTAATTCATTAAATGGTTTATTTGCAATTATTGTACAATTTATTATTGGAGCAACTTTCTTATACTTTGCTAAGCCAAAATCCACTGCATAAGATAAAAAAGAGGTGATTTCTATTGCAAATTATTCCTGACGAAGTCATCCAAGAAATTCGCCAAAAAACGGATATTGTAGATGTTATTAATCAATATGTTCAATTAACCAAAAGAGGGAATAGTTACACGGCTTCCTGTCCTTTTCATGAAGACCGTAATCCTTCTTTTTCAGTCCAAAGTCAAAAACAAATTTTTAAATGTTTTTCGTGTGGTCGTGGTGGAAATGTCTTTGGCTTTTTACAAGAAATTGAAGGGATTAGCTTTCCGCAAGCCGTAAAGAAGGCTGCTGAAATGTCTAATATTTCGGTAGACGCTTATTTTCAATCCGATGATATGTCGAATAAGCAATTACAGACAGATCAAGTTTTTTACAATATTCATGAAAAAACAGCTCAATTTTATCAGTATTATTTAAATAATACTGTGAATGGTGAAGAGGCATTAGAATATTTATTAAAACGTAACTTAAGTCAACAAGCGATTGAGGATTTTGCTATTGGCTATGCGCCTAATAATAGTCAACTATTGTTACAGTTTTTAAAAAATGAAAATTTTAAAGACGATGAATTAATCGACAGTGGAATTTTCTATTTTTCAGAAAGCAACAACCAATTAGTTGATCGCTTTCGTGGGCGTCTAATATTTCCCTTGCGCAATACACAGGGGAAAGTCGTTGCATTTTCAGGAAGGGTTTTTTCAGAGAATACATCCAATCCATCTGCTAAATATTTGAATTCACCAGAAACATCCATCTTTCAAAAAAATCAGTTAATGTTTAATTTTGATCGCGCCAGACTTGCTATTAGACAAAGTAATCAAGCGCTCATTTGTGAAGGATTTATGGACGTTATTGCCTTAGATCAAGCTGGCTTTAATAATAGTATTGCCACAATGGGAACGAGTTTAACTGAATCACATTTAAAACAATTAACGAAGTTAGCAAAAGAAATTATTTTTGTGTTTGACGGAGATGATGCTGGTCAAAAAGCGACTGCTCGTGCTTTTGAAATGAGTCTGGGTTTTGCTGATCATACTTTTAAAAGCTTAATGATCCCACAAAAACTAGATCCAGATGAGTGGATTAAACAACATGGTAGTGATTCATTTCAAAAACTAATCAATCAAGCTCTCAATGCTTATGAATTCCAAATGAATTATTTACACAAACAGTATGACCTGTCTAATCAACAAGAGTTAGCCTGGTATATTGAAGCGTTAATTAAGTTAATTGCTGCGATTCAATCACCTATTGAACAGCAGTTGCGATTAAATAATTTAGTCCAAGAATTTAATTTAAGTGAGGCCGTTGTTAAAGAACAATTAGCTAAGGCGAAATATGTCAATCAACAAAAGCAAACAAATGAGTCAAAACGTACGCCTTTAGCTGAACCGATTCAAGTCGAAACGCAAATAAATACAACGCTTGATATTCAATCACAAAGAGCCTTTCAAGCCGAAAAAATTGTATTAGCTTGCTTAATTTATAATCATGAAGCTTGGCAATATGTTGAAAGAATGGATGAAGAATTAATCTTTTACCATGAACAATCCCAACAATTATATTTTGAACTGCAGCATTTTTATTATGATTTAGGCTATCCAATTCCATTAACAGATGTGGTTAGTCAAATTACAAGTCCAAAAATGAATCATTTTTTAACAACTATTATTTGGGAAAAAGATCCATTGTCTTATTCTGATGGTATTATGGATGATTGTTTAAATGCTATTCGTGAAGAATTTGTCTATTTAGAAATCGATGAACTCAAAGAGCAAATGTTGATCTTTCGCAAAGAACAAAAAATCAATGAATCTAATGCACTCGCAATTAAAATTATGCAATTGACACGTCAACTTAAATCAAAATCATAGGGGGAGACGTTTTATGGCTAAAACAAAAGATGATTTAAATTTACAAAATGAAGAAGAAAAGAAAAATGAAACAACTAAACAAGAACTAACCGTCAGTTTAGAAACAGCAACCAAACAATTAATTGCTGAAAAGAAACCATTAGGACAAATTCATTATGATGAATTAACCAAAGTAATTGCAAGTCCATATGATTTAGATGCGGATGCGATGGATAAATTAATTCAAGAAGTGGAAGATAGTGGAGTTGCAGTTGTTGGTGATGATGGTGGACCAACGAAGCAACAAATGGTTCGTGCAGAAGAAAAACCACTTGTAGAAGCTGATGACTCTAGTGCATCTAAAGTAGCGGCTTCCAAAATAAAAGTTAGTGACCCTGTAAGAATGTATCTAAAAGAAATTGGTCGTGTTTCTTTATTAACAGGTGAAGAAGAAATTGAACTTGCGATTCGTATTTTAGATGGTGATGAATTAGCCAAACAAGAGCTAGCTGAGGCCAACTTACGACTAGTTGTTTCCATTGCAAAGCGTTATGTTGGACGTGGTATGCAATTCCTTGATTTAATTCAAGAAGGTAACATGGGCTTAATGAAAGCTGTTGAAAAATTTGACCATACAAAAGGTTTTAAATTCTCAACTTATGCAACTTGGTGGATTCGCCAAGCCATTACACGTGCGATTGCCGACCAAGCACGTACCATTCGTATTCCTGTACATATGGTTGAAACCATTAATAAACTCGTTCGCGTGCAACGTCAACTATTACAAGATTTAGGCAGAGAACCTACTCCAGAAGAAATTGGAGCAGAAATGGATTTACCAACAGAAAAAGTTCGTGAAATCTTAAAAATTGCCCAAGAACCTGTTTCTCTAGAAACGCCAATTGGTGAAGAAGACGATTCACATTTAGGCGACTTTATCGAAGATGAAGGTGCCATGAGTCCAGAAGTTTATACTTCTTCAGCTTTATTGCGTGAACAATTAGAAGATGTATTGGATACATTGACTGACCGTGAAGAAAATGTCTTACGTCTACGTTTTGGTTTAGATGACGGTAATATCCGTACACTTGAGCAAGTGGGTAAAGTATTTGGCGTAACGCGTGAACGTATCCGTCAAATCGAAGCTAAGGCTCTTAGAAAGTTAAGACATCCAAGCCGTTCAAAACAACTTAAAGACTTCTTAGAATAAAATTTTAAAATAATTATCACTGTTTCTAACGAACTATCAGCTTTTGATAGTTCGTTTTTTAAATGGAATTAATCACAAAATTTGTTCTTTAGGTCATTCTTTTTTGATACAATAGATTCATGGTTACAAAGGAGGAAAGTATGAAAGCAGAGCAGTTATCTTTACGCCTAGCCCGTGTTGCAAACTATATAAAGCAGTATGCTAATGTTCCAATACGCTTAGCCGATATTGGAAGTGATCATGGTTATTTACCGGTTCATCTCGTCCTCAACAACATCATTGACTATGCGATTGCTGGTGAAGTCGTCATTGGGCCGTTTCAGTCTGCCCAAAGAGAAGTCAAACTTCATCAAATGGAATCAATCATTGATGTACGTCTAGGCGATGGATTGGATGTCATTCATGACAAGGATCACATTAATACCATCAGTATTTGTGGTATGGGCGGTAATTTAATCAGAGATATCCTTGAAAAGAATTTGCATAAAGTTAAACGAAACACCATTCTAGTTTTACAAGCAAATACATCTGAACAAAATCTTCGAACATTTTTAAATCAACAGCAATTTCAAATTTTAGCTGAAACAATCGTAGAAGATCAAAATCGACTATACGAAATAATAGTGGTTAAAAAAGTAGACCAAGTGGATCCTTTATCTGAAAAAGAATTGATGTTTGGTCCATTTAATTTAAAACAAGCAACTGAAGAATTTTATAGTAAGTGGCAGCATGAATTACAAAATTTAAATCGAGTTTTATCTTCTGTGAGACAGTCAAAACAAATCAATACTGAAAAAGAAGAGGCACTGAAGCACAGCATTCAATTAATAGAAGAGGTGTTAGCCGATGGCAATTGAATTAAGACATATTATGGATGCACTTGATGAGCGTTATCCAGCTGAATTAGCAGAATCATTTGATAATGTTGGCCTTCATTTTGGAAGCAAAACCAATAATGTCAAAAAAGTGTTAGTTGCTTTAGATGTTCGTCCAAACATTGTTGAGGAGGCCATATTTAATCAAGTAGACACAATTATCGTACATCATCCTCCCATTTTTAATCCAATCCGAAAATTTAATTTAGAAAACCCACAAATCAATATGTATGCAAGAATTATCCAACATCAAATAAATATCTTTGCTTTACACACAAACTTGGATAAAGCTGAAAATGGGATGAATGATTGGTTAGCCCAAGCACTGGATCTAACGGATATAAAAGGATTTTCAGAAGATGAACCTATTGGTGAACAACTTGGTCGAATTGGCAAACTAAAAGCGCCCTTGGAAAGAGAAGCGATTTTTAATTTAATAAAAGAAAGATTGAAAACCAACCATTTAACCGTGATTGAAAAAGAAGCAAAGGAATCCTATGAGACCATCGCTTTGGTTGGAGGGTCTGGTTCAGAATTTGCAGAATTAGGCTATAAGCAGGGTGCAGATATTTATTTAACAGGGGATATTACTTTTCATAATGGGCAAGATTGTTATGAAATGGATATGATGACCATTGATGTGGGCCATTATGTAGAAGCTATTTTTATCGAGAAAATGGCTGCGTTATTAGAAGATTTAAATGTTAAAAATGAGTGGAACTTAGAAATCGTTGCCAGTCAAGAAAACACGAATCCATTTACTTATATATAAAAAGAGGAGCAAATATAATGAACTTTTTTGAAAAAACACAAGAACGCTTAATTCGCTATGCAAAAATTAATACACGATCAGATGTCCGTCAACAAACCATTCCTTCAACAGCGATTCAATTAGACTTATTAAGACTCTTAGAAGAAGAGTTGAAAGAAATAGGGATGGAAGAAGTAGAATTTAATGAGAAAAATGCATTTGTTACAGCAACTTTACCTGCAAATACAGATAAAGATGTGCCTACCATTGGTTTTATCGCACATGTTGATACCGCTGATTTCAATTCAGAAAATGTCCAACCACAAATCGTTGAAAACTATGATGGTAAAGATATTGTCTTAAATGAAGCTGAAGGCATTGTAATGAAAACAGCTGATTTTCCTAATATGCTTCCATATGTTAGTCAAACCTTAATAACAACAGATGGGACAACTCTTTTAGGTGCAGATGATAAATCAGGGATTGCTGAGATTGTTACTGCAATGGAGTATTTAATAAATCATCCGGAAATAGAACATGGAAAAGTAAGAGTCGCCTTTGGTCCAGATGAGGAAATCGGACGTGGAGCGGATCATTTTGATGTTGACCATTTCGATGCAAAATTTGCTTATACGATGGACGGTGGTCCAGTAGGTGAACTTGAATATGAATCCTTTAATGCAGCGGCAGCAAACTTAACGATTACTGGTAAAAATATTCACCCTGGAACAGCTAAAGGAAAAATGATTAATGCGATTACCATTATGAATGATTTCATTAATCACTTACCTGCAAACGAGGTGCCTGAAGAAACGGAAGGGCGTGAAGGTTTTTACCACATTGGTGATGTAGAAGGGACGGTAGATCATGTAACACTAAGCATGATTATCCGTGATTTTGACCGTGACTCATTTGAAAAACGTAAAGCTTTTGTTGAAGAAATCGTCAATGATATTAATAGTAAATACCCAAGCCAACCTATTGAACTTGAATTATTTGACCAATATTATAATATGGCGGATATTATTCAAAATGATATGGCATCCGTTGAATTAGCACATGCTGCCATGGAAGCTTTAGGAATCGAACCAATCATCGTACCTATTCGTGGTGGTACTGATGGGTCTAAAATTAGCTTTATGGGTGTACCAACACCAAATATTTTTGCAGGTGGCGAAAATATGCATGGTCGCTACGAATTTGTTGCCGTTGAATCAATGGTAAAAGCAACAGAAGTCATTATTGAAATTATCAAACGCAATATAAACAATTAATGGTCTTTAATTAGTTGTAACTGAAAAATGCCATGGAGATTTTAGCAAAGCTAATCGACTTGTCTTTTTTCAGTTTTCTTAATTGTCACACAATGTAAAGGAGATACCTATGGCTTTACAATTTGTTTTAGGTGATTTAAGTGCCAACAAAAAACGTGTTTTAAGCAGGAAAATATTAGAGATTAAAGAAAAGAATCCAGCGGCGATTATTTATTTTATTGTGCCTGAACACGTAAAATTTGATATGGAAACTTTGCTTTTAAATGAAATGAAAGACTTTTTACAAACAGATAAGCAGGCTATGCTTGATATTCAAGTAATGAGTTTTACGCGATTAGCATGGTTTATGTTGCCAGCCAATTTAAAAGCAAAGACACAATTAACTAAAGTTGGTTTAAGTATGTTAATTCGACAAATCTTACAAGCCAAACAAGAAGAGTTGATTGTGTACCGTAATCAAATTAATTATCAAGGTTTCATCGAAAAGTTGTTAGCCTTGTTTGAAGAGTTATATGAAGGCCGAATTTTAGCAGAAGATATTTATTCGATGGAATTAAATAGTGATTTTGCTGTTGAAATAGATGAAGAATATGATGTTGAAGCACAGCGATTAAGAGAAATTGCTTTATTGTACCAAGCTTATATTGAAGCGATTGAAGGGCTTGAATTAGCTAATTACCAATCATATGACGATTTGATCCAATTGTTACGAAATGGCCCAACGTTTGACAATCACTATGTATTTATTGATCATTTTTACTTTTTTGATGCACAACAAATGGCTTTAATTATGGAGATGGTTCGTTCCTTTACGCAAGTGTGGGTAACCTTGCCATTAAATGAGGAAGATTTATTTAATCAACAATGGTTGCCTATCAGTCAAGTGCCAAAAAATACCTACTTACAAATGAAAGAAATGGCTGGATTCTTGCAATTAGAGGTGGATGAATATTGGGAAATTCAAGGACCTTACTATAATTATCGTAAAGATATTTTGCGACTAGCTAAGCATTTTAAGGAAATCAATCAAGATCAGACTACAAGCTCAGAAAATTCGATGATTGAAATAGAAAATGTCTTTTATTGGCAATCAGATTGTCCACAAACAGAAATCAGACATTTAAGTAATCAAATACATTATTTAGTTCATAAAATGGGTTATCGCTATCATGATATTTTAGTGGTTGCCCGTGATATGGATCGGTATCAAGATATTGTTGGACCTTATTTTAAAATGAATGAAATCCCTTATTTCTTTGATCATCGGTCATTGATGGATCAGCATCCTTTAATGTTGTGGATTGAATCAGTACTAAATTTAAAACGTTATAATTGGCAATTTAACGATTTAATGTATGTCTTAAAGTCTGACCTATATTATCCAAATAAAGCAACAGATGATGAATTAATGTGGACGAATCAAGAAATTGAAGAGTTTCAACATCAAAAGTATTTATTAGAAAATACCATTTTAGCTAATGGCTATTTGAGTTATCGATTTACCGATTTAAATTTTAAATGGTCTTTTGATCAAGAAGATATCTTATATGAAAATGTAGTAGGAGAAAAAACAAAGTTAACGATTGGGGCATTAACTCATTCTTTAAGAACTTGGATGGTAGAGACGATTGCACAACCACTTCAGCAATGGAAAAATAGCTTTACCGGTGAAGAAGGAGCACGATGGTTATATCAATTAATTGAAAAGAGTGGGGTTAAAGACCGTTTGATCTTTTTACGTGATCAGTCAATAGAAGCTGGGGATATAGAAGCTTCACGTCAGCATGAACAAGTTTGGCAAGTATTGGTTGACACTTTAAATGAGTTTCATCAACTTTATGGCAAGGAAAAGGTTAGCTTTGATGTATTTACTGAATTGATTATGGCAGGTTTAAATGAAGGGAACTACCATATTATTCCGCCTACAATGGATCAAGTGACCATTACCAATATGGTCAGTCCACAAGTTCAACCAGCTAAAATTTGTTTTATTATTGGGGCTAATCATCAGGTTCTGCCACAATATCAAGAAAATGATTCTTTATTAACCTCAGAAAACAGACATAAATTGCAAGAAAATTTAGAAATTTATCAATATTTAACGGACAATGTACAAAAGCAAAGTCATTTAGAGTTATTGCTTATCCATCAATTACTTTTAAATGCAACTGACCAACTGTATATAAGCTATGCGAGTAATGTCAATGATCAACAGCTAGAATTGGCAGCCCATTTAAAAGAATTACAAAGAGAATTTAAGATTCCAATGACTACTTTTGATTCGCAGACAAATTACTTTAGTCAAGCAAGTATTCATTCAAGTGATTTTGGTCGTTATCCAATTCAGTTAACACCTGCCATTTCGATGGTTCGTTATCATATGCAGGATAAAACCCCTGTATCATCGGCTTTGCTGAGTTTAATACATACTATTGAAACCTACCATTCCAAGCATTTACAAGGTCAAAATCGGCCTTTATTTCAAATTTTACAAGCTATCTTATTTGGCAATCCATTACCAGACTATATCGAAGCAGATACAGCCAAAGCCTTATATGGACAACAAATTAATTTGTCGATTTCTAAGCTGGAACAATATTATAAAGATCCTTTCAGTCATTTCCTAACCTATGGTTTACGTTTACGAGAACGGGAACAATTTCAATTAACGCCTGCCAAAACAGGTGATTATATGCATGAATTTTTAGATCGTTTGATGACGGATTTAAATCAGAAAAATATGTTGTTGTCTGACTTAACTCCAACTGAATTTGAACAAGTCTATTTACAAACTTTAGCTTCAATGGCTGATGACAATCGTTTTAACTTATTAAAAAGTCAACCTCGTTTTGAAGCGATTCAACAACAAATCAATCGTACACTGTATCAATTTACCCAAGTAGCACAAATGCAGCAACGAAGAATTCCCATGGAGATACTAACAACAGAAGCAACCTTTGGTATCAATCAACCACTTAAAGGCTTTGAATATCAATTATCAAATGGAACACGATTAAGTATCAGTGGGAAAATTGATCGGATTGACCTAATTCAAATCAATGATCAAAGGTCTTATTTACAAATTGTTGACTATAAATCAGGTAAGAAAGACTTTAATCCTTTAGATATTTATTATGGGACAGATTTACAAATCCTTACTTACTTAAATATCGCTTTACATAATTTTCAAGGACATGAGCCGTTAGGGGCTTTTTATCATACAATTATGAAGCAGCAATATCAAAAAGCAACGAATGAGAGTTTCCAGTTGCAAAATAATGCTGATTTGATGACGGAAAAACTTATGGAAGATAACCGTTTTAAAGGCTTTTTAACCGTTGATTCGCAAATATTAGACCAGGTGGAACCATTATTGAGCGAAAAGAAGACGAGTCAACTATATCCTGCATCTCTACTTAAAAGTGGAGATTATAGTAAAAACTCGAGTGTTATTACAGCAGACGAATTTAAGCTTCTCAGCCAATATACCCATTATTTAATTACAAAAGCAGGGGAAGAAATTATGTCAGGTAAAATAACCTTGCAGCCATTTAAAGACGATGCTTACACCTTGTCTCTACAAGCAGAATATCGGGCGATTAGTGGCTTTGATTCAACCATTCATTACAATGTTTATCGCAATAAAAACCTAACGAAAGATAAATTATTTGATACCATTAAACAACAATTAATAGAGGAGGGATACGATGCGTAAAATACCTATCAAGCCAAGCCAATCAATATATAATGATGAGCAATGGCAAGCAATCCATACGGTAGGATCAAATATTCTGGTGTCTGCCTCTGCTGGTTCTGGTAAAACAAAAGTCTTAATTGAGCGTATTTTATACCACATACAAGATAGTTATGCCTCTATCGATGAATTATTAGTTGTAACATTTACAGAATTAGCCGCGAATGAAATGAAAAGTCGAATGGAATCTAGCTTGAAAACAGCAGTTTCTAATACTATGGATGGTGAATTGAAGCGATATTTATTAGATCAATTAAATAAATTACCCAACGCTCATATTCGGACATTACACAGTTTTTGTTTGCAAGTAATCCAACAGTTTTTCTATCTTATTGACTTTAATCCAAATTTTGAATTATTAACGGATGAGACCCAAAAAGAGTTGCTGTATGAGGAAGCCTGGACAGAAGTCGTTAATCGCATTTGGACAGAGGAAAGCGCTGAATTATCCGCTACGATTTCGTCGGAAGATTTATTAAATTTATTAGCTCGTTTTTCAAATTCACGCAGTGACAGTGGTTTATTTAATGTTGTCAAAGAACTATATTTATTTGCGAGTTCACATACAGAACCCAAGCGCTGGCTTAGCGACATGGTTGAGGCAAACTCAAATTTAGCTACTTTTGCAAAAACAGAATTATTCCAAAAAACCATTAAAGCTCAAATAAATACCGCTGCTATGAGCAGTTATGCTTTGTTAGAACAAGCAGAATCTATTTTACTAACTTTAAGTCAAAAATCGATTGATGATTATGAAGCGACAATTCGAGAGGAAAAAGAACAATTAAGATTAATACTTGAAATGATTAATGAAAATTCAATCGAGAAACTATATCAAACTATGGCTGGTTTAAGTTTTGGTCGTTGGAAAAGTAACAGCAAGAAAAATGAAGATTATGAAGCAATTAATGAGATGAAACAGCTTCGAGATAAGGCCAAAGACCAAGTTAGCAAACAAATTATGACTATTTTTCCGTATAACTTCGAACAAAGTCTGGCTGTTGAAGAGCAAGTTCATGGAATAATTTATCAATTGAGTCAACTGACACAAATGTTTCAAGATTGTTTAGATATTAAAAAATCAGAATCTAATGTTATTGATTATAATGATTTAGAACACTTGACCTTAGATATTTTGATGCCCTTTAATCAGGAAAGTCAAAAAAGAGAAGCCAGTGTTGCAGCAAAATATTATCAAAAATTATTTAAGGAAATTTTAGTCGATGAATATCAGGATATCAACGATATTCAAGCTGCTATTTTAACGAGCTTATCAAGGGAAGACACCAATCAAGCCAGTAATTTATTCATGGTAGGCGATGTCAAACAGTCAATTTATGGTTTTAGAATGGCTGAACCTAGTTTGTTTTTAAATAAATATCACGCATATCAAACTGAGGATGAAAATGAATTAATTATATTAGGTAAAAACTATCGTTCACGCGCTGAAATTCTTGAGTTTTCAAATTTCATTTTTGAACGTTTGATGACGGAAGATTTTGGTGAAATGAATTATGGCTACAATGAAGCCTTAAAAGTAGGGAATACAAGTTTCCTACCAAATCCACCTGATGAGGCTTTTAACATTGAGTTGTTGTTAAATGTAAAGGATGGCGACCAAGATGAAGAAGGCTTTGTTGATGAAGAAATCGAATCATTTGCTGAAGAAGAAATATTTGATAAGAGTATTGAAGCGGAGGCCCATATTTTAGCTCAAAATATTCAAGAAAAAATTGTGAATAGGTTTCTAGTGTTTGATAAGGAAAACAAAAATGTTAAACAAAGACCGCTAGAATATTCTGATATTGTTATACTAACATCGACAAAATTCCCATTTTTAACGGTTCAACAGGTTTTTGAATCCTACGGCATCCCTTTATATGCTCAAAAAGTTGAAAGTTTCTTTCAACGACAAGAAATCAGACTGATGATTGCCTTATTAAAAATTATCGATAATCCTGTTCAAGACTTGCCATTAGTTGCTATTTTACGGTCATTTTTTGTTAATTTATCGGATGAAGAATTAAGTCAGATTCGTATTTCACATCCTTATGGGGCATATTATCAAGCAGTAGTCCATTATGTTGAAAATTTCTCATCGATTAAAAATCCTACGAATATTGAAAGGGATATTTATTCGAAGTTAATTGTCTTTTTAAAACAGTTAAATCATTGGCAGCATTTATCACAAACGGTGTCTTTAGTCGAATTGATTTGGACAATCTATCAAGAAACAAATTATTTGGATTATGTTGTGGGATTGACGAATGGCTCACAAAGGCAAATTAATTTACATGCTTTTTATGAACGTGCTGCCCAATTTCAAAAGACGTCTTATAAAGGTGTTTTTGGATTTGTTAATTATATTGAAAAAGTCATTCAAAGAGAGAACGATTTAGCTGAACCTGTATTATTAGATGGAAACCAAAATTTTGTTCGAATTATGACAGTGCATGCTAGTAAAGGTTTAGAATTTCCACTCGTATACTTATTGAATATGGGGAAAAAATTTAATTTGACGGATGTCAACCATAAGCGGTATATTGCTTCCAAAAACTATGGATTAGGGATCGATTTGCACGACTATCAAACAATGACTAAATATCAATCGCTAGTCAAACAGGCATTAAAAATAGAAAAAACAAATCAATTGAAAGCAGAAGAAATGCGTAAATTATATGTGGCATTAACACGTTGCGAACAAAAATTGATTATGATTGGAACAGTCACTTCTCAAGAAAAAGTAGAGCAATTACAAGATGAAGTAAGAAATATTACAGCTCCAAATCAATTAACTATTGCCACTCACGAAAGACAAAAAGCACAGAGTTGGTTGGATTGGATATTACAAGCCATGGCAATCAAACAGTCAGATGATTCCATTTCAAATTTTGATTTAAATCAAATTGATCTTCAATACTTTAGCCAAAATCAAATTCAAATGGCCATGCCCAGTGAGCAATTACAAAATGATTTTGAAATGGAACAAAAATGGCGTCAACATTTTATCAGTCAATTAAAAAATAAGGAAGTAAGAAACGACTCTGAAGTGGTTCAACATATAAGACAAATGATGGAATCGGAATATCCCTATCAATTAGCTGCGCATACTTCCAGTTATCAGTCTGTTTCAGAATTAAAACGTTTATATGAAGAACCTAGAATAGAAAAATTAAGTCACTTTACAGACCGCAGTATGAATTCAATACTTCATATTCCTGCTGATATAGAAGAAGTTGATGAAGTTGAACAAATTGAACAGATTCACGGTATTCGATATACTTCTGATACTTTTGAAGCACCTTTATTTATGCAGCAAGAGTCTATTTCCTATGCTGATATTGGGACTTATATGCACTTTATCTTACAACAGATTGATTTCTCACGCTTTCAAAATGTCACAAATTATTCTGAGATATTAACACAACAAGTGAATGAATTTGTGGCTGCTCAATTAATTAGCCAAGAGCATGTTGAACATTTATTAATGGATAAAATAATTTGGTTTTTACACTCAGATCTGGGACAACTAATGATTGATAATCCTCAGCAACTGAACCGCGAAAAAGCTTTTTCAATGCTAATAGCCGCTAAAACAATATTTAGTCAGCAATTAGATGATCTTGAGATAAAAGAATTAGCAGATGATCAATTGCTGATTCATGGGGTGATTGATAGCTATTTGAAAACTGAAGATGGTAGTTTGTTTTTAATCGATTATAAAACCGATCGTTTTCGTCCTTTGGATAAATTAAGTAAAGACGAACAAATTGAATCAGTCAAAGCCCGTTATCGATTTCAGTTAAGTTTATATCGAGAAGCCTTAATATCGGCCACACAATCGCCAGTCAATCGAGCTGGTTTAGTTTTATTAGACTTTGAACAAGTTGTTTGGGTGGATACTGATGAGTTAATCGTATTTAGTTAACAAAAAACTGATTTAGACACATATTTAAAAGTGTCTAAATCAGTTTTTCTTTTGTCTTAATTATTTTATCGTGTTGTTATTTGCTCAGGTGCATAATCGACACCTTCATTGTAAATACCAGCAGCATTCCATAGTAAAAATTCGTGGACATCATGTTTTAAAAGTGCATCGATTTGTTCTTGAACTTCATATGGTCCATATTCTTGCCAAGCTCCATCCGGATTTGAATAATAATCCGTAAAATCTTGTAACCATGGACGGGTAATGACATCATTCTGAACATTTTGTAAAGCTAACTCTTCAGAGAACATGTATTCATCAATTGTCTCAAATGGATGTAAATCTGGATATAAGATACCAAAGAATTCTGTTCCCCAGTGTGAAGGGTAAATCATAGATGAAATGGCATCTACTTCTTCAGCCATTTGGGAAAAGTTTTGTCCTATACCGCGAACGTCCGGACTATTACCTGCAACAGCAGTATAACCAAAGACGTCAGCACTGATATTGACACCATAAGGTGCTAATTGTTCTTTTGCATAGGCTAAAAATTGTGTAATGGCTGTAACACGTTCTTCACCATAATGTTCCGGATCTTCTGAGACATATGTACTAAAACGACCAATATCGTAATCTAATGTTTCTTCAAATGTTTCGAATCCTTCTGGGAAGCGAACATAGTCAAATTGAATATCTTTGAATCCCATTTTAGCCGCTTCAATGGCTACATCAATCGTGTAATCCCAAACTTCTTGTGAGAATGGGTTAATAAATCGAGCGCCATTCCCATCTTCCCAAATTTCACCTGTAACAGCATCATGGAAACTATGTTCTGGATAGTCTGTTGCATATAAATAATCCTTAAATGTAACAATACGTGCGATAGGATAGATATTATTTTCTTCTAATATCTTTAAAGTCTCTCTTAAATCGAGATATTCACTAGTATTGGCTTGAACAATTGGATTATCTGATTCGTTAACTGAAATGATATTGCCATAGTCATCTTTAAAGTCAATTACCATCGCATTTAAATCAGTACGATTAATAAGATCAACTAAATAATCAAAATCTTCAGTTGATGCTACATTTTCAGCGGTTAAATAAATACCTTTAACACCATCTTCTGGATAAGCTATTTCGATACCACTATCATAAAAGAGCGATGAAGGTAAATTATCTGGTCGTCTTAAAAGCATTTGATTAGGAATCACTAAGCTTTCATAGCGATTAGTTTGTCCTTGATTGCGACGTGAATTAAACTCTTGGACAGCTGCGTCATCATATTGAACAGTTACTTCCGGTAAAACATAATATTGAGAAGTAGGTTCATTTGTTTCTTTTGGTTTTTGATTGCAAGCAACTAGTAGCACTGTACTGACAGTTAACAGACTAACTGCGTAAACTAATTTTTTAAATTTTGATTTTGTCATAATTATCCTCACTTAATTGGCACCTGCAAAATTACTCCATTGATTCTTGTAGATTTACTAAAAAGACTTTTATATTGATGAGTAAAGCGTTCATAGGTTCAAATTGTCCTAAAACTTTATCTAAGTTCATCAAATTATAGGTACTAATTTTATTAATATTGTCAAATACGCCAAAAAATGATTGATATTCTGTCTCTGGATGACCAATGGATTTAAAGGTCATGGATTCTAACTCTAAATTTGATTCATAATTATCGATATAATAGTTAATATCGTTCGCAAGTTGATCAATCATTTGGTTGACTTGTTGGAATTGCGAAGTAGGTAACACTTCAGCATCCATTAATGTTTCTAGCTCAGGGGTGAGTTCAACTAACTCATCAACTTGAACTTTTAATGCTTCAACATGTTCTTTGCGTTTTTGTATATTCTGTGCGATTAAAGTATCTGAATTATTAAAAATGCTTAAATCATCATTGGCATCTTTAAGCGTTGACTCAAAATCTGCTTGTAAATTACTTTCATATGTTTGAATTTGGTCTAACTCATTAATAATCATGGTAACTTTTTCATGAATCAAACCGATTGTATTGTCTGCTCGATTTACAGAATTATCACATGCAATTAAAACAAATGATAATAATAGTAATCCAACAATTTTAGAAATTGACTTCATAGGGACTCCTTCTGTTAGTACATTGTACTAAAATTAAAATTTCATATTACATCAAAATTAGTATATAATATAAGTTATTATTCATACAAGGATTATACATAAAAACATTGCACTTTAACAAGGAGAATATCATGATTCTTAGCTTTTTTACTGCTTTTTTTATCATTTTGCTAGATCAATATATAAAAAACTGGGTTATACACCATCTAGCTCTCTATGAATCGATGCCTTTAATAGATGGCTTCTTTGATTTTTATCATATTAGAAATGACGGGGCAGGCTGGGGTATCTTCTCCGGTCAAATGTGGTTGTTTTATATTGTAACGTTAATAATGATAGTCTACTTAGTGTATTTAATCTATAAAAATCGTTTTAAAGGTAATTTTCTTCTAATAGCATTAGGTTTATTACTAGGCGGTACATTGGGGAATTTCATCGACCGCATTCGGTTCAATTATGTAGTCGATATGTTTCGTTTAAGCTTTATTAATTTCCCGATTTTTAATATAGCTGATATTGCGCTAACGATTGGTGTAATCATGATCATATTAATTATTTTATTTCACGAAGAAGGTGACACAATACTATGATAAATAACAATACTAAATCAATACAACTAGCTGGCGAAACAGGTCGCTTAGATACAGTACTATCGCAAATTATTGATGAGAGCCGATCTAGTATTCAAAAGTTAATCAAAGACGGGCAAGTTTTAGTCAATAACAAAGTTGAAAAATCCAATTTCCAGTTAAAAGGTGATGAAATCATCAATTATGTGATACCGACAGCTGAAATACTAGATGATGAAATTATTGAATTGCATGGGGAAGAAATTCCATTAAATATTGTTCATGAAGATAGTTATTTATTAGTGGTTAATAAACCGAAAAACATGGTCGTTCATCCCTCAAAAGGTCATCCCAATGGCACCTTAGTAAATGCCTTAATTTTTTATTTAGGAAAAAATAATTTGTCAAACGGCAGTCATATTTATCGTCCTGGAATCGTTCATCGGATTGATAAAGATACTTCTGGTTTAATTGTTATAGCAAAAGATAATCAAACGCATCAAAAATTAAGCGACCAGTTAATTAACCACAGTATGGCTAGAACATATGTTGCATTAGTCCACGGGGTTGTTAAAGTCGATGAAGGTACCATCGATGTTCCTTTGAAACGAGATACTCATGACCGCTTACGTTGGTCAGCCCATATCGAGGGAAAAGAGGCTATTACTCATTTTAAAGTAGTTGAACGGTATGAGAATACCAGTTTAGTTGAGTTAAATCTAGAAACAGGCCGCACACATCAGATTAGAGTACACCTAGAATATATTGGTCATCCAATTGTGGGCGATCCTATTTATCAAAGGGGCGTTCAAAAATCTACGAAAAATCCTTTGTCACTATTAGACAATGGGCAATGGCTACATGCTAAAAGTTTAAAATTCACACATCCGGACAGCCAAGAAATGGTACAATATACGAGTGAATTACCTGAAGACATGTTAGCTATTATCGAAACAGCGGCGAAGTTATAAAGAAGGTGAATAAATGTCGTCAAACGATAAAATTATTGATAAAATTAAAAATTTATTATCATTAGCAGAAGATGGTAATAACGATGAAGAAAGTCAAACTGCCTTATTAATGGCACAAAAGCTGATGTTAAAATACAAAATTTCACAAAATGACGTTAATGAACATGGTGAACAGAAAATTATTGTTAAATCACTGTCAGTATATAAGCGTCTATATTGGTGGGAGAAAATATTAGTGCGCATCATTGCTGAAAATTTCCGCGTGATGTTTTATATCCAAAGTAATCGGCTGCCGCATCAAACAAGTATTCAACGGAAAATTGTATTAATGGGTTACCCTGAAGATGTTGAATTAGCTTATGAAGTTTATCATTTAGCCAGTCAAGCAATGCGGTATCATGCAAGCCAACATCTAAAAGACTTAACAGATAAAAAATCCAATCAAAGAAATGATTCTAACCAAATCAGAAGAGCTTATTATCAAGGCTTTATGGACGGTTTAGATCAAAAATTTATCGACCAAAGAGCAGAAATGCAAGCTGAAAATGATGAGTTTGCCTTAATGATGTTAACACCACAAGATGTTCAAGATGCTTTTCAAAAAGAGGTTAAAGGCTCTTTATCTTTTAAAATACCTGAATCCAATAAAGAAAGTCTTTCTTATAGCGAAGGTTACTCAAAAGGGACATCAATATCATTAACGAATAAATATCTTGATACTTCTAATCAGGAAAAGAAGTAAATAGTATTTTACCAAAATTATTTATTTTTAAAGGAGACACTATGACAATTGAACGATATACACGACCAGAAATGCGCGATATTTGGTCGTTACAAACAAAATATGACAGCTGGCTAGCCGTTGAGATTGAAGCTTGTCAAGCTTGGGCCAATTTAGGAGAAATTCCACAATCAGATGTGGACCTTATCCGTGAAAATGCAACTTTTACAGTTGAGCGCATTGAAGAATTAGAAGCTGAAACACGTCACGATGTTGTTGCTTTTACACGTTGTGTCAGCGAAAGTTTAGGTAATGAGAGTAAATGGATTCACTATGGTTTAACCAGTACCGATGTAGTGGATACAGCATACGGCTATCAATTAAAACAAGTCAATACAATAATAAAAAATGATCTGAATCATCTGATTGAAGTAGTTGGAAAAAAAGCGATTGAACATAAATATACCATTCAAATTGGACGAACCCATGGTGTTCATGCAGAACCAACTACATTTGGCTTAAAATTAGCAGGTTTTTATGCCGAACTTAAACGCCATCAAAAACGTTTTGCTCTAGCCAGTGAAGAAGTTGAAGCAGGAAAAATTTCCGGTGCGGTCGGGACTTTTGCTAATACACCGCCTGAAGTTGAGGCTTATGTTTGTGAAACGCTTGGAATTAGACCGCAAGATATTTCCACACAAGTTTTACCACGTGACTTGCATGCAAATTATATCGCAACCATGGCTTTAATTGCGACTTCAGTTGAACGTTTTGCGGCCGAAATTAGAGCCTTACAAAAATCAGAAACGCGTGAAGTGGAAGAATTTTTTGCTGCTGGTCAAAAAGGGTCATCGGCTATGCCACATAAACGGAATCCCATTGGTAGTGAAAATGTGACAGGTCTCGCTCGGATTATACGAGGATATATGATTCCTGCTTATGAAAATGTGTCTTTGTGGCATGAAAGAGATATTTCACATTCTTCAGCTGAACGGATTATGTTACCCGACATCACAACTCTATTAAATTACCAATTAAACCGCTTTGCGAAAATTATTGATGAGCTAACTGTATTGCCAGAAAATATGCTCGCTAATATGGATAAAACATTTGGACTTATTTATTCACAAAGAGTAATGCTAAAATTAATCGATAAAGGCTTAACTAGAGAATCAGCTTATGATTCGGTTCAGCCACTCACAAAAATTGCCTGGGATGAACAAAAGTCATTTATTGATTTAGTGCATGCGGATGAAAGTATTAATACTATTTTATCCAAAGAGGAATTAGATGAATTATTTGATCCGATGTATCATTTAAAAAATGTGGATACCATTTTTAAACGTGTAGGTTTAGAATAAATATGCTAAAAGTACTTTTAAAGATCTTATTATCTTGAAAGTACTTTTTTATATTTTATAGATATATGATTTTATTAATGATAAATTTGTCATTTCAATAAATATCTGTCATATTATAAGTATCATACACTTTAGGAGTTGGTATAAAAGATGATTGAATCAATAAGTGTTAATCAAGTTTTAGATGAATTAATCGAATTGTATAATGATGTTGAACACACAGGACTTCAATATTTTAAACATTGGGAAAAGCATATTGAACTAGAGTCCTTTTTAGAAAGTGCTAAAAACTTTAGTTACTATTTAGCATTACGCAATCATGATATTCGCAAAATTCAGGAACAATTGGTACCTTTAGGTTTATCATCCTTAGGAAGACTTGAGTCTAAAACGATGAGCAGCTTGGAAGCAGTGATATTTAATTTATCGCTATTAGCAAATAGAGAAACAGACATTAGTTTTCCTAGCAATGAGTCTTTTGTGGTGGGGGAGAAGCAGTTACATGAAAATATTGAACACCATTTTGGGGTAGAACCTAATAATCGTCATGGCCGTATTATGGTAACCATGCCGACTGAAGCTGCGTATGATCGCGAATATGTCCGTTCCTTGATTGAAGCGGGGATGAATGTGGCGCGAATTAATTGTGCCCATGATACCGAAGAAGAATGGTCGCAAATGATTGAAATAATACGTGAAGCGGCAGACGAACTTAATCAAGAAGTTAAAATTATGCTTGATATTGCTGGACCAAAAATTAGGACAGATTGGATTTTTACACGTTTAAAAAATCCTAAATTAAGAGTGGATGATCGTTTGATTTTGACCAGTGACTATAATCAATTACCTGAAATGAATGAAGCCAATGTCGTCGCTGGTTTTGATGTTGAAGAAATTATCCAAGCAGTCAAAGTCAATGACCCTGTATTAATTGATGATGGCTCAATAGAAACAGTGGTTGAAAAAGTGGATGAACATGCTATTCATCTTTTAGTGACCAAAGTGAAAGGAAAATCAGTCCGCTTAAAAGCTGAAAAAGGCCTTAATTTTCCAAAAACGCAATTCGAAGTCAATATCTTATCAGATAAAGACCGCAATGATATTAAATTTGCCAGTGCTCACGCAGATATTATTGCATGCTCTTTTGTACGTCATGGTCAAGATATCATTGAAATCCAAAATGAATTGAAAAAGCATTTAGGAGATAAGGCTAATGAAAAAGCGCTTTTGGCTAAAATTGAAACCGTCCAAGCCATTGAAAATCTTCCTGAAATTATTATGACAGCTTCAAGTAAAAATCCATTTAGTATCATGATTGCGCGGGGTGACCTTGCGGTTGAAAGTGGTTATATTCATCTGACTGAATTGCAACACGAAATTTTATGGTTATGTGAAGCGGCCAGTATTCCTGTTGTTTGGGGTACAGAAGTGCTAGCCAATATGATCAACAAAGGTATTCCAACACGTTCTGAGTTAACAGATGCGGCTGAATCTGCACGAGCCGATTGTGTTATGTTAAATAAAGGTGATTTTGTGATTGAAGCGATCGATATGCTCGACCAGATTCTGGAGAAAATGCAAGAACATCTTTATAAGAAGACCTCAAAATTAAGAGCATTAAATATCGCCAAAATGAAAGGCATAGAAATCGAAAAGTAAATCTGTGCTAAATATCAAAAACATCCACTCTAACAATTGTTTGTACTGTCGTTAGGGTGGGGGTTGTTTTTTTGTATAGTGAGATTAGCTAAACAGACAAATCAACGCTCTTGAATAATCTATTTAGGTCCTAAACTTACAGTTAAAAGACCTGACAGTTGAGGAACCCAGACTGATTAGACGAATAACAGGCAACTTTTCGTCTGATCTAGGGTTGATCTGACGAATAACAGGCAACTTTTCGTCTGATCCAGGATTGATCTGACGAATAACAGGCGACTTTTCGTCTGAACCAAGGCTAATCAGACGAATAATAAGCAAGGTTTCGTCTGATCCAGTGCTATTCTGACACAAAATAGACATTTATACGTCAGAAGCTCAACTTATTCAATTTACACAATTTTATGGACTTGACTCGAATCAAGCTACCCCAACTGTCTATTTAGCCCCTAAACTGACAAACCAAGGCAACCAAACTGCCTAATCAGCACTCAAACACTCACTAATCCTGGACAGCCGAACTAAATTCAAACGGTAACTTTGAAGCTTCGTTTTTCAAATAATCTTCGGCAAAATGACTATCGGCAATCCATTGAAAGACGGCAGACTCAGGAATGAAGACTGGCATACGATGATGAATTGATTGAATTTCAGGAATAGCATCTTGTGTTAGAATAATCGACTCGAAGTTATCATCTTGTCGGCGGAAAAAGCCGGCAGCATAAATTATTTCATCAGTGTGGATAAAATGCTTTTGTTTATTTTTATCCCATTCATAATAGCCGCTCATAGGAAATACGCAGCGGTATTTATTAAAAGGGTCTTTAAAGGTTGGTTTTTCAGTGACGGTTTCAGCACGTGCATTAATGAGGAGTTGCTTGTTGCGTGGGTTGCTGAACCCCCACTTGGTGTAGCCGGGGCTGACCGTTTTTTCTTTGTTGAAGCCAAGGGTTAAAATTGTACTGGAAGGAAAAACTTCTTCGGTCGCAATGTTTTGGTCAGGAAATTTTTCTCTCACAATATCTAAAAACTCTTTCACTTTGTCATGATAGGCATCTAAATAAAATCGACCACACATATCAACTCTCCTTTTCACAAGCGTTTTCATTGATGTTCTTTATAGCTTTAGGTATATTTATTATATAGAGAAGGCAATTATCAAGCAATGAAAAGAGGCTAGCCAAAAGCAAATTGGTGTAGTCTTTTTCCATTAGAAAGGAAGGAATATGGCGGTTGTTGTCTGTGAAATTCAGTATAGCATTCATGATAGTTTTTCACTAAAAGATAAGCGGCAGACGGTGAAAAGCATCATTGATCGTATGCGAAATAAATATCATATCGCAATTTCTGAAGTAGATGATCTGGATATGCATAATAAAACAACCATTGAGATGGCTTGTGTGTCGAATAGTCGTCAATTGGCACGGTCGATTTTAGATAAAGTGCAAGCAGAGATTGAATCGCTCTATTCGGTGGATGTCTTAAGTAGCTATTGGGATGAATTATAGAAAGAGGGCGGATATGAATGACAAAAAAAGTTTATACTGTATTTTGGGAAAATAAATTAAACGGTGAATTGAAGCAACATGGGACGTTTAAATCCTATGATGATGCTGTTTCTGCCATAAAAGCATGGTGGGAATTGCATGAATATCAACCTGAAAAATTTAAAGAAAAGCCTAATGGGCAAGTTACAAGAATTGAATATGGGCATCGTGATTACATTTATAAAATTGTTGAACGGGAGATTGAAGAGCAATTACCTAAAACTACTTATAGGCAAATGAAACAAGGTCAAATTGATGATTAAAGAAAAAAATATAATTTATCGAAAAATGATGGATTTTTATTTGATGAGTTGCCTGAACCTAGAAGGGATCGAATTATCGTAGCCATGGGCGATATTAATGCTGCAAGAAGTTATACTTATGATAATAAAGGGAAACCTATTACTAAATTTGTTAACATTTAACAATATACACCGGAAAATAATCATTTGATTGATATTATTATTTTCTATGGTACAATCAAATATGGATTATGATTACGAAGGAGATATTATGGACACTCTATTTGGTTTTGTCGAGCATTCTTTTGCGCCACTAGTTATTCATTTCTTGGAAATTACAGGTATTATAATTATCGCTTATGGTAGTATTAAAGCTATCTGGTTCTTTATTTTAAGTAAGTTTGACTTAAATAATCATGCGGTTAAGCTAACACTTGGAGAAGCGATGTCTTTAGCTCTGGAATTTAAACTTGGGGCAGAGATCATTAAAACCGTAATAGTTCGAGACTTGAATGAGTTATTTATTTTAGGTTTCGTTGTCGTACTCAGAATTGTTCTGACCTTTGTGATTCACTGGGAAATCGATGCTTTCAATATTGAAGAAGATAGACAAAAAATCGAACAAAATCGTCAAAACAATTAATAAAAACATTTCACTAGCAGTAGATGGTTTCCATTTACTGCTTTCATTTTATCAATAATAGGTGAGAGCGATGTTTTATAATAAAATTAGAGATAAAAAATTAGGAATACATACTACTGGAGTCAATCGATTATCAGCTAAAGACTACCCTGAAAATTTCCAAACGGAATCAACCGATTATTATGTGTTAGATGAATTATTTAAAAAGTATGCTTTGAGGACAACCGGTCGTTTTATTGATTTTGGATGTGGCAAAGGACGTGTCTTGTTTTATTTGCATCACCAATTTAATCAGCGTGTTGTAGGCATTGAGCTCAATCCAACCAGCTTTTCTGAATTAAACGAAAACCTAAAAAACTATTCAAATAAATATCCCCATTCTGAACAAGACTTCACCATTTACCAAGGTTATGCGGAAGAGTATCAAATTCAAGCTGAGGATACGATTTTTTATTTCTTTAATCCTTTTTCATTAAGAATTGTAAAGAAAATTTTTGAAAATATTCTCGATTCTATTTGTGAAGATCCTCGTGAAATCGAAATAATTTTCTATTATCCTAATCAAGCACTGATTAATCTAATTGACCAACTGCCACAAATTCAATTATTTGAATCGATACAAATCGAAGGAACAAGAGACAAAAATGACATTGTTAATATCTATCATGCAGTGATTGACTAGTTTTATAGCTGATATTTATTTTTTATTTTTTAATATACTTATATCATTTTATAATCAAATATGATGTTGAATGATGATTAATGTGCATGATGGCTGGATTATAGCTATTAATAAATAATATTATTCGCTGGTTGGAAGAGCGTTTAATTTAAACTTTGAAAATCTTCATGCTACACTTCTTATAATTCAATCGATAAACTTTTACGATTGAAATTACTAAGAGAGGAAGTTTTTAAGTTATGAAAAACAAAAAATTATTAACTCTATTAAGTGGTGCAGTCTTATTAAGCCAATTAGCGGCTTTCCCAATTGCTGCACAAGAAGATGAATCAGAAGAAGTAACAACAGAAGAATCTGTAAGTGAAGAAGTAACAGAAGAATCTGAAGCTGTTGAAACAGAGACTGAGTCTGAAGCAACTGAAGAAACAGAACCAACGGATCTTTTCGCTATTGGTGAAGACAATCCATTTACTGAAGAAGAATTAACTGAAAAAATTGTATTATTGAAAGATGTCCCTGAAGAAAACTTATATTCATATGAAGAAGTATCAACGATTTCTAATGATTTAATTTTAGCAATGCGTGATGCTGCTACAAACGGTGAAAAAATCACCCTTGAGCAATTCAATGAATTTGTGGGCGAAAATGCTGCTTCAGAAGTGTCTGAAACAGGAAGCAGTGAATTCCATCGCTATATCTCTGCTGAACCATTAAATGTAACAACATTGACAATTCAATTTTATGATGAAGGTAATGGTATGGAATTAGCTAACTTAGAAATTGAACACCATATTCCTTCAAACTATGAACCATTAGATATTACTGAAGAAGAAGTTGTTGAATTATCGAGTGTAGATGGTTTCGATTCGCAACTTGTTGAAAGATTAGGTTTACCTGTTTTACAACAATTTGTTCACTTATCTGATGGTGTTGTAACAACTTACACTTGGAGAGATGAAGAAGCTACGGAAGACGGAACGTTAGAAGAATTAGTGGTTAAGGTTAACCCAGAATTACGTTTTGATTCATATGAAATTACTTTCGTTGGTGAAGAAGCTACCGAAGAAACAGAAAGTACAGATGATACAACAGAAGAATCTACTGATGCTACTGAATCAACAGAAGAAACGGTTGAAGAAGAGAGCACAGAAGAATCTGCTGAATAATTTTATAGCCTTTCCTTTCGATCTACCCAAATTTTGTTTGGGTAGATTTTTTATTTGATTTTGCTAGTTTGGCAATTTATTTACACTTTAAGGTTGACAGCTTATATTTAGATGTTATAATAGTATAGTAAAACTGAATAAGATTTGTTAGGTGAGGCTCCTATGCAAACATAGGCTATTGCCCAAAAATGTCGAGAGACAGGAATGGGTAGGACAGGAATTGATCGAGCTAAGGCTTTTCCCAAAATAGCTAAAAACATTATTGTTTTTTACGTTGTATAGTGCTGAAACTCCACGATGAAATCACAAATATTTTTTTTGTGCCTATTTTTAGAGTCCTCACTTTTTGTGAGGGCTCTATTTTGTTTTACAAATAAATATCTGGAGGTGACGCAGTTGATAAAAAGGTAACATGCAACATTCAAATGACTCAGATCGTATTAATTAAACATTTAAAAGGAGGTTGAATACAAATGGACGATAGTTGTCGAAGTTATTATTTACAAAATAAGTTGGGAAATTTGAGCCGTTATTGTCTATTTGTATTCAAGACTTTAATTTAGCTCTGTTTCCCAAAAAGGAGGAAATATTATGCAATTCACAATGGAATTCATTTTTTTTATGAGTATTGCATGGTTTTTACTAAAATTCTTTTGGGGAAAGAAGGGCGAATAAAATGAAAAAAATTACAATGAATTACAATGAAATCGCACGTTTAACGAATGAACAATTAAAAGAAAAATTTGATTTAACACATGAAGGTTATACTAATGAACAAGTAGAGAAAATAAGAGAAGAATTTGGATCTAATCATATCGAAAGCGGTAAAAAACAACCATTTATATTTGAGCTTTTAAAAGCCTATTTCACACCTTTTACCTTGATTTTATTAGTATTGGCCGTTATTTCTTTTATAACAGAATTTTGGTTTGTTCCTGCTGGCGAAAAGGATCTGTTTACCGTGATCATTATTTTAGCCTTAGTCTTTATTAGTGGAACAATGACGTTAATTCAATCGATTCAATCCAATCAAGCAAGTGAAAAGTTACAATCAATGGTAAATGTTACAACATCCGTATTAAGAAATGGGCAATTCAGTGAAATACCAATAAATGATGTTGTCCTTGGTGATAGAGTTCAATTATCAGCGGGAGATATGATTCCAGCGGATATGCGTTTGACCAATACGAAAGATTTATTTATTTCACAAGCATCGCTGACGGGAGAAAGTTACCCAGTTGAGAAAAAAGCCCATCCGAAAGTAGTTAAAAATGAATCAACGACTAGTATTGAAAATATTGCTTTTATGGGGAGTAATGTCATTAGTGGTTCTGCACAAGGTATCGTGATAGCAACTGGAAAGACGACTTTGTTTGGACAAATTGCTGAAGATGTGGCTAGCAAACAACCTCTAACTAATTTTGAAATCGGGATTAATAAAACATCCATGCTGTTAGTTCGTTTTATGATTGTGATGGCCATTTTAGTTATCCTGATTAATGGCTTTTCAAAGGGTGATTGGTTACAAGCAATTCTATTTGGTTTATCCATCGCAGTTGGGTTAACTCCAGAAATGTTGCCCCTCATTGTGACTTCAAACCTTGTCAAAGGATCAAAGACAATGGCAGAAGAAGGCACTATTGTTAAAAATTTAAATGCTATCCAAAATTTCGGAGCGATAGATGTTTTGTGTACCGATAAGACAGGGACGTTAACTCAAGATAAAATTGTATTGGAATATCATTTAAATCTCGAAGGTGAAAGTGATAAACGGGTATTACGTCATGCATATCTCAATAGCTACTATCAAACAGGCTTAAAAAATTTAATGGACCATGCGGTGATTGAAGCAGCTGAAAAAGAATTAGATATTGCTTCATTTAAATTTGAAAAAGTAGATGAAATTCCATTTGATTTTGTTCGTCGCAGAATGAGTGTTGTTGTTGAAGATCCAAGCGGAAAAACACAAATGATTACAAAAGGTGCTATCGAAGAAATGCTTTCAATATCAAGCTTTGTAGATTACAAAGGAAATGTTGTAGAACTTGATGAAGCGATGAAAGAAAAAATTCTTAAAAATGTTGAAAAATTAAACGGTGAAGGATTCCGTGTTGTCGGTGTTGCGCAAAAAAATAATCCATCAGTCATCGATGAGTTTTCAATTAAAGATGAGAGTGAAATGGTATTAATCGGCTATTTAGCTTTTCTTGATCCACCAAAAGCATCTACCATTGAAGCAATAAAAGCTTTAAAGGAACATCAAGTGAATGTAAAAGTGTTAACCGGTGATAATGCTCTTGTGACACAAGCTGTCTGCAAACAAGTAGGCATTAATGCTGACTATTATATAAGCGGTGATGAAATAGAGCAGATGTCAGCCAATCAATTAAAAGAAGCCGTTGAATCATGCAATGTTTTCGTGAAATTAAGTCCACGTCAAAAAGCGACACTAGTTGAAACATTGAAAGGAAATGGACATGTGGTTGGTTTTATGGGAGATGGTATTAACGATGCGCCTGCAATGCGGATGGCAGATGTTGGTATTTCAGTCGACAATGCCGTCGATATTGCCAAGGAGTCCGCTGATATTATTTTGCTTGAAAAAGATTTAATGGTATTAGAGCAAGGTATCATTTCTGGACGCATTGTTTTTGGGAACATTATGAAATATATCAAGATTACAACAAGTTCAAATTTTGGAAATATTTTCTCAGTCCTATTAGCATCGATTTTCCTACCATTTTTACCAATGTTACCAATTCAACTACTAACCCTTAACTTAATTTATGATATTTCATGCATGGTTATTCCTTGGGATGTCATGGATTCAGACTATCTCTATGAGCCTAAAAAATGGAAAGCTGATTCAATCAGTCGTTTCATGGTTTGGTTTGGACCAGTTAGTTCAATTTTCGATATCTTGATATTTATTGCCTTATATTTCTTTATTAATCCATCCGTTTTAGCTGGTAACTTTACACAATTAGCAACGGTTCAACAAGAGCAATTTGCGACCTTATTCCAATCAGGCTGGTTTGTATTCTCACTATGGTCACAAACATTAGTCCTATACGGATTGCGTACCGAAAAACAATCTTATTTAGAGTCAAAGCCATCCAATATTTTTATACTCATTACCAGTCTGGCTTTAGTTTTTGGTAGCAGTTTACCTTATACCATACTTGGTGAACATATTAACCTAACTGCACTACCTTTAACATTCTGGTCATGGATGGCTGCACTTGTAGTTTTATACCTTGGATTAATCAACTATGCAAAGAAAACTTATATCAGACGAAATGGTTATCTTCTGTAATCAAAATAAATATTATTAGTGGATAATAATAAAAAATGGTATGATAAATTCATCAGAAACCACATAGAGGATGAATGAATTTGAATTTATTGCAACCAATAATGGATAACTTTTTTAAATTTGATTTTATCATTATTTTAATTGCTATCGGAACAGCATTTTTATATGCAAAATGCCTAAACTCAAGTAAACAATTATTGAAAATTTTAGAACCAAAAGCCAATTTAGCTCTTGGAACGACCACGCGTGATCAACTCAACCACCATTTGGATTACTACTTAGATGCAAAAGGCGAGCACCAAATCCTTGATAAGTTAAAAGATGTCAATGCCCTTTATATTATGTTCAATAATATTTGTGCCATTTTCCCTCTAATGGGATTATTAGGAACGGTTATTTCTCTAATTCCAATGGTTGGAACAATGGAAACTGAACTTTTCTTTATGGCATTGACGTCAACTTTTTGGGGAATTGTTTTTGCTATCGTCTTTAAAGCATTAAATGGTATCCTCCAGGCACGTGTTGAAGAATCGAATCAAAAAATTAATACTTATTTACTGCGAAAAGATGCCCGTGAAGCTAGAGACCTTTCTCTTTCAGATGAGGGTGGTATTTTGAATGTTTAAGCATGAAATGACCATCGACTTAACGCCATTATTAGATGTCGTTTTGATTTTGCTTTTTATGATTTTAACGACACAAAATACAACAACACAAGAAACGATCACTGCATTACAAGATGAAGTTTCACAACTTGAACGAAACCAACTACCAACGAACCAATCTGAAGAAGCCTGGTTAAGGACATTTCAAGAATCGATTGGTAAGATAAATATCGTCTATCCAACGGATCCAACAAATAATAATATTTTTGCAATCGGAGAAGATGATTACTTATCATTAAAGTCTGATACGGTGGATCTGTCAACTTGGTTAATCCAACAAGTGGAACGATTCGAAGAAGATGTTATTATCGTCAACTTTAGTTATAATAATGATACGATTTACTATCAAGATTATTTAAATATGGTCAATGCGATAACAGCATTGGATAAGGAATTTGACCAAACGATTGTCTATCGTGAAGAAATCATTGATGGTGAATTAAGTAATCCAGAATAAGGAGATTTTTTATGTCAAGAGAAAAGAAATCGAATAACACTTTAAAAACAGCAGGAATAGGGATACTTTTAATTGGATTGATTGGTTTTGGTGGGAATGAACTAGGTCTTTTCGGACAGGATGGTTTATTTGGTTCAAATAACAACGGTGAAGAAACAACCAATATTTCTTCAACTGAAATAAATGATGAAAATGCGATAGAAACGATTCATTTAACTGTTAATGAAGATACCATTTTTTGGAATGACGAAGTCGTCGATGAAGAAACCTTGATTAACAATATAGAAAATACAGATGAAAATGTTCAATTTACTGTTACCGACCAATCGGCGATTAAAGCTACCTATGACACCCTTATCAATGCCTTGACCGAACATAACCGCGAATATACTGAAACACATTTACGTTAATAAATATCACTGCGTAAAATCAATCAAGTTAGGGGGATTATGTGAAACAAAAAAATGCAAATTTCTACCGTCAAATTTTACAATACATTCGAACGAATCCACGTAATAGCATTTTAATTGTTTTATTAATCATTTTTGGCTATTTTGGGATTAACGATTTAGAAGATACATCCGTTCAAAACAATCAAACAGAAATAAGCACTCCTGTAGCATTTGATGGATCTAATTATAATGTTTTACCAAAAGAACAAAAGATTCCAGCTGAATTCGTATCGGCTAGAGATGGTGATACGATTGTTGTTTCAGTAAATGGTCATGAAATTAACGTTCGCTATTTGATTATTGATACACCTGAAATGAATTATGATACGGGAAATCCAGATCCATATGCTGAAGAAGCCTTAGAAGCAAATCTTGACTATTTGACACAAGCAGATCAAATTTATTTAGAATTTGATGTTGGACCATTTACAGACAATTATAATCGTGCTTTAGCCTATGTTTATGCCGATGATATTTTTGTTAACGAAGCTCTCGTTGCGGATGGATTAGCGACAGTCCGCTATTTAAATCCGCCAAATGTCTCGAAAGAACCAGAATTACGAAAAGCTGAATCCCAAGCCCAAAAAAAACAAATAAATATTTGGAAATAGCGATAAAATAAATATCTACAGTCATATATTAGATTGAAATGAGAATTTTTAATTTTAACTGTTGACATTCTAATTTTTACCCCTTATAATCACATTAACAATTAAATATAACTTTATTACTTTGAAGAGAAGAGTAGTTTATCAAAACAGATAAGAGAGCCCCCCAATGGTGAGAAAGGGCATTGTGAAAATAAATGAAGATGAGCTCGGAGTTACTAATAGGTTAACGCCTATTAGTCGGTCGCAACCGTTATATTGCCAGGTTTCATAGGAACTGTTGAGGTGTTGTTTGTGAGAACAACATAAATTTGGGTGGTAACACGGAAATATTTTCGTCCCTTTGTGAATTGCAATACTTTGTATTGTTCACAAAGGGACTTTTTTTATTGAAAAAATTATTTATTAAAAGGGGAATATTAATGAGTCATTATGAAAAAATTGAAAATATAGTTGCAGATCGTTTAGAAGAATATCAAGGATTAGCACTGGCCATACACGATAAACCAGAAGTGAGCAATTATGAGTTTTTTGCCTGTGAAACTCTTTCTAATCAACTGAAAAGAGAAGGTTTTGACGTCAAAGTTGATGTTGCTGGACATCGAACAGGTTTTGATGCACGTTATAAAAGTGATAAAGAAGGACCAACGATTGTCTTTCTAGCAGAATATGATGCTTTACCCGGTATTGGGCATGCTTGTGGCCATAATTTGTTTGGAACAACTTCATCATTAGCAGCCGTAGCGTTAAAAAATGTAATTGATGAAATTGGTGGAGAAGTTCGGGTTTATGGGACACCTGGTGAAGAAGGTGGCGAAAATGGGAGTGCTAAAGGAAGTTTTGTAAGAGAAGGCTTTTTAGATGATGTTGATGCTGCTCTATGTGTGCATCCAGGCTACAAAAACGGTTTAACAGGCTTATCTCTAGCCAATGATCCGGTAGACGTAGAGTTTTTTGGTAAAGCCTCACATGCTTCAGGAGCGCCAGAAAAAGGAATCAATGCTTTAGATGCAATTATATCAGTCTATAATAATGCGAATGCACTACGTCAGCACTTAACAGACGATGTTCGTATTCATGGTGTGATTACTCATGGTGGAGATGTTGCCAATGTGGTACCTGACTATGCTAGTGCACGCTTTTACTTACGTGCCGCGAATCGAACTACTTTAAATGACTTATATCAAAAATTTGAAAATATTGTTAAGGCAGCGGCCTTAGCAACAGGAGCAACATACAAATTTGGACTTTTTCAAAATAGTGTCGATAATACTATTCCAACTCCTAGTTTTGATGCTATTTATGCCAAACATTTACGTAGTTATGGACACGAAGTCGAAGCGAACAAATTAGAAAAGGGTGCTGGTTCAACGGATGTTGGAAATATTAGTCAAGTTGTTCCTACGATTCAACCACACATTAGTATTTCCGATGAATATATTGCAGGTCATAGTATTGAATTTAAAGAAGCGGCTCGAAGTGAAAAAGGTTTGGCTTCCATTCAATTAGGGGCGAATGTATTAGCTAAAACAGCTTACGATTTAATTACTGACAAAGACTTGCTAGAAAGTATTAAAACTGAGCACCAAAGCCAATTAGATAAACAAGTAGCGGGAGAAGCATTATGATTGAATTAATAAATGTGAGTAAAACCTTTTCAACTAAGCAGGGGACAGTCACCGCGGTTCAAAAGGTTAATTTAAAAATTGAAACAGGCGATATTTACGGGATTATTGGCTACAGTGGTGCTGGAAAGAGTACTTTAGTTCGCTGTATGAATCTGTTGGAGCGACCGGAAACGGGTCAGATCATTGTAGATGGAGAAGACCTCATGGTATTTCCAGAAAAGCAACTACGACAAAAACGCCATAAAATCGGAATGATTTTTCAGCATTTTAATTTGTTGAATGCACGAACTGTTTTTGATAATGTGGCATTTCCTTTACAATATCAACAATTTACTAAAAAAGAGATTCGACAAAAAGTCGAAGACCTCCTTAAATTAGTAGGTTTAGCAGATAAAGCCAAAGCTTATCCATCACAGTTATCGGGTGGGCAAAAACAATGAGTGGCTATAGCCCGTGCTTTAGCAAATGATCCAAGCATTTTACTGTGTGATGAAGCGACTTCGGCGTTAGATCCACAAACAACGCAATCGATCTTAACTCTATTGAAAGATTTAAATAAAAAGCTCAATTTAACGATTGTGATTATTACGCATGAAATGCAAGTCGTTAAATCAATCTGTAATAAAGTTGCTATTATGGACGACGGTTACGTAGTAGAAAAAGGTTCTGTCTTAGATGTTTTTGTTAATCCAAGAGAAGCTATTACAAAAGATTTCATTAATAGTGTCAATAACACATCTAAGATTGATGAATTACTCCAAAACAATTCAGAAATTGTTAACTTGGAAGCTAACCAACGCATCATTCGCTTTGATTTTTATGGAAGGAATACAAAAGAAGCCTTAATTTCTGAAGCTTCGCAGCGATTTAATGTCAAGGCTAGCATTATATTTGCCAACGTAGATGTCGTACAGGAAACCGTTATTGGTAGCTTAGTTGTTATTTTAGACGGCGATCCAATGATGCAGAATCAAGCTCTCGAATTTCTTTCAAACCAACAAATACGAGTGGAGGTTTTAAAAAATGTCGACAACATTACAAGAATTAGCGCCTAATTTGTTTGATTTTTGGGATGAATTTATAAAAAGTATTATCGAAACATTGCAAATGTTTGGAATTGCAGGGATTATTTCCTTTGTCTTAGGCATATTTTTCGGCGTTATTTTCGTTATTACAAAACCCAACGGCATAACCCCTAACCGCCTAATAAATAACAGCATTGATTTCTTTGTCAATATTTTTCGTTCAATCCCATTTATCATTTTGATTGCCTTTATGATTCCTTTTACCCGAGCCATTGCTGGCACTTCCATTGGGGTAAGAGGTGCCATATTCCCCTTAGTCTTGGGATGTGTGCCTTTTTTTACACGTCAAATCGACTTAGCCTTATCATCAATTGATCCAGGGTTAATTGAAGCAGCACAAGCCATGGGGGTTTCAAATCTTGGCATTATATTCAGAATATATTTACCAGAATCCATCCCTTCCATTGCAAGGTCAACAACAATTACAGCTATCAGCCTTTTGGGCTTAACCGCTATGGGAGGAGCAGTTGGAGCAGGCGGTATTGGATCTTTTGTTTTACGATATGGATACCAAAGATATTACAATGATATTATGATCGTTTGTATTTTATTAATTTTGATTTTTGTTTTAATCATTCAACTAATTGGCGATTTCATTATTGCGATTACGACTCACTAATAATATGACATTTAAGGAGATATTTATTATGAAAAAAATTATTTTGACTTTAGTTGTTAGTTTGATTGCTGTATTTTCTGTATTTGGGACGAATATTCATGCTCAAGAAGAGATCAATGTGCGAATCGGCTTAACAGGTTCCGATTCAAAAGTTTGGAATCATATTAAGGAAGAAGCAGCCAAAGAGGGGATTAATTTAGAATTACTGTATTTTGATAGTTATCCTTTGCCTAATCGTGCTTTAGCTGAAGGTGAGATTGAGATTAATGCTTTTCAACATCATATTTATTTAGAAAAAGAAATTGAAGAGTTTGATTATGATTTAACCGTTATTGGTGAAACAGTTTTTGCTCCACTAGCGATATATTCAGATAATATTAAAGATTTATCAGAGGTTGAAGATGGGGCGAAGGTAGCAATTCCTGATGATACAACCAATGGAGGACGTTCATTAAAATTATTAGAAAAGCATGGTTTTATTGAGTTGGATCCAGATGCAGAATTAACGCCAACGATTAAAGATATTACCAATTATTTGGTAGATATTGAAATTATAGAATTAGGTGCAACCAACATTCCTGCTACTTTAGCGGATGTGACCTTTGCTGCCGTTAACTCTGGTGTTGCTTCAAATGCCGGCTTAACGATTGACCAAGCATTGGCTGTTGAAGAAGCGATTGCAGGTGAAAATCCATATATCAATGTGATTGTAGTTAGAACTGAAGATAAGGATAATGACGTTTATAAGCGTTTAGTTGAGTTATATCAAACAGATGCGGTAAAAGATATTATAAAAGAAGAATCTAATGGAACTTCTGTTCCAGCTTGGGATTAGTTTCGTCATTTGAGCGAATTCTTTGAATTTAAAATGGCTATCACTTATTATTAGAATAGAATGATAGAAAAGGAGATGTTACATTTGAAAAAATCATTAATTAAATATCTTTTAGTTTCGATGAGTGCTTTGTCACTAATAGCTTATTCGCCTTATTATGCGAATGCACAAGATGATACGGAAGAATCTACAGAGGAAGTGGTAGATGAATCAGAAGAAACTACTGATGAAGAAGCAAGTACTGAAGAAACAGATGCTCAAGAAGAAGCTGAGTCTACTGCAGATGATGCTGAAGGATTAGACATTATTACAAAAGCAGACCTATTAGCTGCTAATGGTCAAGATGGAAATCCTGCATATGTTGCTGTATTTGGGTATGTGTATGATGTCACTGACAATGAAGCTTGGGAAGGCGGCGAACATAATGGAGCTAAAGCAGGAACAGATGCTTCAGCTGATTTTGTCGCATCACCACATGCTCAAGATTTGTTAGCGGGATTAGAACGCGTAGGTATTTACGGTGATTGGGAAATTTCTAATGATTTATTAGCTAATTTCAACGGTGAAAATGAAGATCTTCCTATCTTAGTCGCTGTCAGAGGAACAGTTTATGATATGACAGATATCGGTTCATGGGAAGGTGGCGAACATAATGGGGTTAAAGCGGGTACAGATGCTACAGAAGCATTTTCAGACCAGTCTCCACATGAAGATGAACTATTAGCCAGCTTAAAAGTTGTCGGTCGTCATATTGATTTTGTATTCTCAGAAGAAGAATTAGCAAGCTTTAATGGTCAAGATGGTAAGCCAGCTTATATTGCTGTAGATGGTACAGTTTATGATGTGACAAACTTTGATGCTTGGGAAGGTGGCGAACACCAAGGTCAAGTAACCGCTGGTACAGATGCTAGCGAAATCTTTACCAACGATTCACCGCATGATACAGCATTCTTAGAAGTTTTACCTGTTGCAGGTAAATTTGAATAATTTCTTGTCAATAATTAACCATAATCATTCTCCCTTTTTAAGTGAATGATTATGGTTTTTTTTTATAAATATTTCTGGAATTAGTTTTGACTTAATGGATTGATTTTAAGAGTTGATTTTTTAAGAAATAGTACAATTAGAAATAGGATAAAGGCGGTTACTGCAATCATCGAAGAAATGGATGTGTTTAAAAAAACAGCTAAGTTGTAACCGATAAGAGTATTAATAATACCAAATACAATAGAAACGCCAATGAAACTAGCAAATCGTGACGTAACTAAGCGAGCTGTCATCGTTGGAGCAGCCATTAATGCAGTAACAAGAATAGACCCGATGCTCTCAAACGATATAACAGCTGTTAATGACACAAGACTCATCACTATAAAATCAAGTAATTTAATATTTATTCCAATTGACTGAGCAAATACGGGATCAAATAAGCGTATTTTTAGTGGTTTATAGAAAATAAGAATAAATGAAAAGTTAATTAGAGCAATCGTTAATCCTTGTACAAAAGCAAGAGGGAGACTGATACCCAATAGGTCAATTCTTTTTAAAGGCGTTAATTCAACTTGTCCTAAAAGAACCATATCAATGTCTAAATGAACATTGGTGAAATATTTTGAAATGATTATAACAGCAATAGAAAAAAAGAAGGGAAATATTAATCCGATTGAAGCATCGTTTTCAACTAAACCAGTTTTTGTTAATCCTTCGATTGAAATGACTGTAAATAATCCAAAAGCTGCTGCTCCTATTATTAACCAAGGTGAAGAAAAATCTCGGGTAACTAGGTAAGCTAGCACAATACCTAACAAGATTGTATGTGAAATAGCATCAGCCGTCATTAAACTTTCACGTAAAAGCAACAAGCTACCAATCAAACTATTTGCGATTGAAACGATTATTAAAACATATAATATTTGAATCATAAGCTAGCTCCTTTTTTATGCTTTCTAAGAGCAATAACAATCGAAGACAAACTAATCAGTGTTAGTACAATGATAATCATGGGCCCTGTTGCAATTTTTGGGACAGTTGTACTAATTAATGTTCCAACAAATGCGGCTATCATACCAATGATTCCACTCAAAATAATCATCTGAGGATATTTATTGGTCCATTGTCTAGCGGCTACAGCGGGTGAAACCAGCATACTACTAATAAGAATTGCACCTACAGCCTGTAAACCAACTACAATTAAAAGCAAATTTAATAGTAAAAGAAGTTGGCTAATTTGACGGCTATTAATACCAATGGATTCAGCAAAAACTTTATCAAATAAAATGATTTTAATTTTAGGATACATGAGCACAAAAATAAATAATATTAAAACACAGCATATAGCAATTATAATAACATCAAAGCGCATTAAATAGGCAGCTTGTCCCATTATATATGAATCTAAACCGGCAAAATTGACACTTTGAAATTGCGGGTTATTTTGCACAATACTATATAAAAGTAGTCCAAGACTGAAAAAAGAAGACAATACAAGGGCTAGAATACTTTCATAGGCAAATGATGTATATTTTTGGATCCATTGGATAATCCAAAATGCTAGTAAACCAATCAATAATGCACCCAGTAACAATACAAGGGTTTGTCGTGTTTGAAAAAGCATAAAAGCGATGATGATGCCTGGATAAACAGCATGTCCAATGGTATCGCCTAATTGACTTTGTCTTTCAATCACAATGGTTGTCCCAATCACACCAGAAGTAAAACCTAATATCATAGTTCCTAAAGCAACTACCCAAAAGAAATAATCAAATGTCATTATCTATTTTCTCCTTTCAGCTTGAAGGAGGGGATGGATAATGTCTTTAGATCCATAAAAAGTTTTATTAATATTTTCTGCTGTAAATATTGTAGCAGTTGGACCATAGGCAACAAGGGTTTTATTTAATAAAATGACGGAATCAAAATAATTTGTGACAGTATTTAAATCATGGTGAACCGTAATGGAAGTCTTGCCATTTTGTTGAAATTCACGCAATTGATCCATAATTAATTTTTCACTATGCATATCAACACCTGCTAAAGGTTCGTCTAATAAATATAAATCCGCATCTTGCGCAATCGCTCGTGCGATAAAGACACGCTGTTTTTGACCACCTGATAATTGATTGATGTTGCGGTTTTTAATATTTTCCAATTCCATTTGTTGAATGGCTTGATTTACTTTTTTATATTGTAGAGGTGAGATTGTTTGAAAAAGCCATCGATTTGAACTAATCCCCATTAAAATAACATCATAAACAGTTGTTGGAAAATTCCAATTAACTTGTGCTGTTTGTGGAATATAGGCGATGCGCTTGAGTACACTTTTGCTATTTTGACCGAAAATTGTTAGTTTGTCATGTTGATTCGGAATCAAATTCATGATTGCTTTTATAAGCGTTGATTTTCCAGCCCCATTTGGTCCAATGATAGCTGTTCTGACATTAGCAGGGATATTTAATGTGATCGCATCAATAGCTCGGTTTTCTTGATAATTAACGGTTAAATTTTTAATTGAAATAATGGTATCCATTGTATTATTCCTCTCTAAATATTGTTATTAGTGATTATTTTGTTAGATTATCAATGATTAAGTTCACATTATGCTGAAACATTTCAATAAAGTTATCATTTTCTTGTCCGATTGGAGCCAATGAATCTGAATACAATTCTGAACCTTGACCAGCTACAATCACCACTTCAAATCCTTTTTCTGCAATGCCCTCTTTTAATTTATTTAAGGTTTGAGGATTGGAAGTTGTATCCATGAATAGGGCCGGGACTTCGTTTTCGACAACAAAGTTCACAGTCTGAATAATTTGATCATTTGAAACTTCAGATTGTGTACTTATTCCTTGAGGTGCATAAACTTGAAAATCGAATGCTTCTGCAAAGTAAGTAAAGGCATCATGAGGTGTTACTAAAATACGATTTTCTAATGCTAATTCACCTACTCGCTCCTCTGCCCATTGGTTTAGCTCATCTAATTCATCGAGATAACGTTGAGCATTATTATGATATAATTCTTGATTTTCTGGAATTTCTTCAGTTAAAACTCTAGTTATCTCTTCAACCGACTGTTTATATAAGTCTAAATTAAACCAATAATGGGGGTCGACATCTTGTCCGCCATCAACATAAATTAATGCTTCAGAATCAAAATTTTCAGTAGCAGCATAGCCATAATCTGCTAATACTTCTGCCATCTGCGCTTCGAAGTGAAAGCCGTGATAAAGTATGATGTCCGCATTTAAAATTTTGTCCAAATCTCCAGCTAATGGGGTATATAAATGGGGATCACTTCCAGCTGGAATAATCAGTTCAATTGAAACTGTGTCAGCTGTAATTTTTTTAACTATGTCGTAAATAAAACTCGTTGTTACCGTTACATTTGGTTTTTCTTGTCCATAAGCAATTGAATAAGGGGATATGATTAGACTCAAGAATAATAATGACAGTACTTTAATTAATTTCATCGTCTTCCTCCAATTAAAGTTTTTTAGGTTAACCTAAAATCATTATAACAAAAAGAATTCGCAAATCAATAGGCGCGCCTAAAAAATATCTATTTTGTTTAAAGCATCAAAACGTGATAAAATATGTAAAGAATAGTAAGAGAGGTGTTAGGATGTCTCAAAGTCGTGAAGATTACATCAAGTTTATTTATGAAAATGGAAAAGGTGAGTATGTTTCTAATAAATCGATTGCTGTGGGACTTGGGATAGCTCCACCTTCTGTCAGTGAAATGATTTCAAAATTATCCGCTGAACATTTGGTTGATTACAGACCTTATCATGGCGCAACATTAACTACAGCAGGAGAAAAAATGGCCGTTGATTTAATACGTAAGCATGAAATTTGGGAGTATTTTTTAGAAACCAAATTAAATTATACAAAAGAGGAAGTCCATCAGTTAGCGGAAATTTTAGAACATGTAACGCCCATTGATCTAGCAAACCGCTTAGCAAACTATATTAATTATCCAGAAAAATAAGTAACAGGAGTTATTCCTGTTATTTTTTTTGCTCCTATAAACGACTTTACTTTTATTCAATCTAGAGTTGTTTTATAATATAAACAAGAATAATGTTTACGCTTACAATGAAAAGGAGGTTTTAAGCATGGCAAATATTTATCATAATATTTTAATACCTGTAGATGGATCACAACAATCAATCGATGCTTTTAAAAAAGGGGTAGAATTAGCTAAAGAATTAGAAAGCCAAGTTTATTTAGTTAGAGTTTTAAAAGAAAAAAGAAATGATGCATTACTGGAGAATCGAGAAACATTTTTTGCTTCACTAGAAAGATATGCCAATAGTATCGGTGTTGCAATTAATAAAGAAATTGTTTATGGCGACCCACGTAAAGAAATTTCAACACATCTGATCGAAAGATGGGACATTGATTTAATCGTCATGGGTGCAACAGGTAAAGGTCGTATAGAAAAGATGACCTTGGGATCAATTACTGATTATGTCGTTCGGAATGCTAAATGTGCTGTTTTAATCGGTCGATAATCAACTTATATTAAAATAAGATTAAAAATGTTGACATTTAAAACCATATAACTTATCATATTCTCAATTAAGTAATTGAATTTTGTTTTTTTGATGAGGGACAAAGAGATAGGGACCTATTTTGACAAGAGAGTTTGCGGTAGCTGAAAAGCAAATCTGAGTAGCCTATGAAGACACAGCCAGCATCCAAAATATTAATTACCGTTTGCTACGTTATCGCTACAGTTTACGTAAACTGAATGAGATGGTAGTTGTGAAGCTATCATGAATAAAGGTGGAACCACGTTTTGACGTCCTTTAATTCCTAGATGGAATTAAAGGGCGTTTTTTCGTCCTCCTGTTGGCCGTTACTTTGTCAAAAACAAAATTAAAGTGGGGAATTCAAAATGAAAAATATGATAAAAATTATAGTAATGTCTTTAGCGGTTTTCTTAATGGCTCAAGTTAATGTTTTAGCTCAAAGTAATAAGGTGATAGATCCTGATGTTCCTGTGGTGATTGGGTTTGATGATACCTTTGCACCATTTGGTTTTAAAAATGAAGCAGGTGAATATGTCGGGTTTGATTTAGAGTTAGCATCAGAGATATTTGGTCAGATGGGGATTGAATATTCTTTTCAACCGATTGATTGGAGTATGAAAGAAACGGAATTGAATACGGGGAATATTGATATGATTTGGAATGGTTATTCGATTACGGAAGAGCGCGAAAAAGTGGTTTTATTCTCCATGCCATATATCGAAAATCGTCAGATTATTATCGTAGCAGCTGATAGTGATATTCAATCAAAAGAAGATTTAATGGGTAAATCATTAGCAACGCAAGAGCAATCAGCTTCATTAGAAGTAATTCTGGCTGATGAGGAGTTTGTTAATACTTTAGGCAACGATCCGGTTACTTATGCGACTTTTGTGGAAGTTTTTAGTGATCTAAATAATGGTCGTGTTGACGCTATCGTAGTAGATGAAACATTAGCTAGTTACTTTTTAGAGCAATCAGGTGATGGTGCAAATTATCGTATATTAGAAGAAAATTTTGGTGAAGAAGAGTATGGGGTTGGTTTTCGTAAATCTGATGCCGCTTTTGTTGAAGAATTTAACGATATATTAAGTGAAATGATTGAAGATGGACGATTTGCGGAAATTAAATCAAATTGGTTTACAGAAATTGAAGCAGAATAAGGTATTTATGTGATTGAAAAGGAGTGATCGAATGATTGAATCATTGTATATGTTTGAACCGTTATTTGAAGGATTTAAAATAACCATCCAATTTTTTGTTTTAACTTTGATTGGTAGTATTCCATTGGCATTAGTCTTGGCTTTACTAGAACAACGAATGCCATTATGGTTTAAACGAATTATTCGAATCTATGTGTATCTTTTTAGAGGCACTCCTTTATTATTACAAATGATGTTTGTCTTTTTTGGTTTACCTTTTGTCGGCATTGTTCTAGGTCGTTTTGAATCTGCTTTAATAACATTAATCATTAATTATGCGGCTTATTTTGTTGAAATTTTTCGTGGTGGACTTAATGCCATTCCAGATGGACAATATGAAGCAATAAAAGTTCTATCCATTGACCCCTGGACCGGACTTAATCGAGTTATATTACCGCAATTATGGCAAATAGTGTTGCCTTCTGTTGGAAATGAAGTGATTAGTTTAATTAAAGATACCTCACTGATTTACATTTTAGGTTTAGATGAGTTACTGAAAGCAGGGCGTACATTAGCTAATCAAAATGCTAGTTTATTACCATTTTTATATGTTGGGGTTATTTATTTGGTGTTTACAGGCATTACAAGTTGGCTATTGCAAAAAATTGAAGAAAAAATTGCGAATTGAGGTGGTTAGCTATGAGTTTAGTCGTGCGAAATCTTTCGAAAGGTTTTGGGGATAATCAGATAATTCATGATTATAGTTTTGAAGTAACTAGAAATGCAATTACCATCGTTTTGGGAGAGTCTGGAAGTGGAAAAACAACTTTATTAAGAATGATTAACCATTTGGAAACAGTCGATACTGGAAGCATTGAACTAGATGAAGCAATTTTAGTAAAAGATGGCCAATATCAACCAGCTTCCATGATAAAAAATTATCAACAAAAAATCAGTTTGGTATTCCAAGACTATCAACTATTCCCTCATTTAACGGTGATGGAAAATTTACTATTGGCTCCTTTATCGAATAAATACGACCAATTAGAAAATTTATTTGTAAGAGCTAATGCGTTATTAGTTCAAATGGGATTAGATGGTAAGGAAAATGCTAAACCAAGTCAATTATCAGGGGGACAAAAACAAAGGGTTGCGATTGCTCGTGCAATGATGATGAACCCTAGCTTATTATGTTTTGATGAACCGACTTCAGCGTTAGATGATCGAACAGTATCAAAGGTTGCAGAATTAATTTTACAATTAAAGGAGCAGGGGATAATGATTTTAATCATTACCCATGATCGGACTTTAGTTGAATTATTATCGGAGCATGCGAAGGTGATTGAATCCAGCTCTTTTATCTAAGAAAAAACAGGCAATGAGTCAATCATTCTCATTGCCTGTTTGAATTCATATTTATTCCATTAATGTAAAAACAAATTGTTTTTCATCAACTAATTGACCGGTTGTTTCGGTATTAAAATTCCAAATGACAAATTCATTGTGTCTAACGAACAATGAAGTAGAATTGTTTGAATAAACTGGATTCATCACATCGATTCGGAAGGTTGGAACCCCATAATCTTTATAAAAATCTAATTTAACGTACTCATATTCATCTTTTAAGGATAATTCGGTTAAATTACCACGGTTAATGATATCAAGGTATTTTTGCATATGATGCTTATCAACATAATCTGCAGGTGCAATTTCATTATTTAAAATGATAGAAAACATGTCTTCTGATATGATAATACGATCGATTATCGAATCTTCTTCTTGAAGTTCGTATTGTCCATAATATTCACTTACATCGTTTGTCGCTGCAACAACCGTTTGGTATGTATTGAAAGAGAGTGTTAATAGGAGCAAAACAACAAATGTCAGTTGACATTTAAGATTCTTCATAATAAATATCTCCCTTTTTTTGTTATTTAATCTTTCTTATGTTAATCTGTAACCTAATAGCTTAATAAAGACAAATATAAAATTGCTTTCTCACCTCTTTTAGTTAGATTTAACATCAAATAATTGAAAGCGTTATTAAATTTGATATTAATTAAAATTATAAAAAAAAGAAATTGTAAGGGAAATCTATTTATTTCTATTAATAAGTTAATAGTGTTAGAAATTGCTATTGTTTGATATGATATATTTGTTTATATAGCTAGGATAGTATAGATAATTAAAGGAGACTTTCAAAATGTTATATAAATCAACATACGAATCACCATTAGGTGAAATAATTTTACTAGTTGAAGATGCATTTATTCGTGGATTATGGTTTTCTGATCAAAAATACATGGGTGCTAGATATGATTTAAATGAAATTAAAGAAGAAGAAAATGAAACCATTTTAAAGGTTAAAAACTGGCTAGATTTGTATTTTAATGGAGATAATCCATCAATCGAAGAATTAAATTTAGCTCCTGAAACAACCGCTTATCGCAAAAGAGTCCTAGATAATTTAAAGATGGTTCCTTTTGGACACTTAATTACATATAAAGAGATAAATGAAAAGTTAAGCAATGATTCAATAGGAAGTGCAAGTTCAGCTAGGGCAGTAGGGGGCGCTGTAGGCCATAATCCTATATCTATTATTATACCTTGCCATCGTGTCGTTGGAAGTAATGGTGATCTGACTGGTTATGCAGGTGGCATAGATAGAAAGATTAAATTATTGGAACTAGAAGGTTTAGAATTAACTACAAATAAATAATTCATTTAATGAATAAAGCTTTCTTGCGGTATCATGATAATTATCAAATATTTGTTTGACTTATTTTATGAATACCGTTACAATTTAGTTAACCGGTTTCCATGAAGGAGGAAAATATGTCAAAAGATATAACGATTCAAGATGTTGCTAAAAAAGTTGGCGTTTCTAAAACAACTATATCCCGTTATTTAAATGGGCATTTTGCTAATATGAGTATTGAAACTAAACAACATATAAAAGCAGTCATCGAAGAATTAAATTATCGTCCAAATCGTCAAGCTCAATCACTTAAATCGAAGAAAAGTTATTTACTTGGATTGATCGTTGCTGACATTGAAAATCCTTACTCTGGTTACTGGATTAAAGCCATGCAAGAATCATTGGCAAATACTGACTATCAATTGATGATTATGACCTCGAATAATTCGATTGAAAAAGAAAGAAATAATCTACTAAAACTATTAGACCAAAATATCGATGGCCTAATGTTACAAGCAGTGACCATGGATGTAAACCAATATCAATTCTTAGTGGATACGAATATTCCGATAGTTTTAATTGATCGAACCATCCATAGTGATTTATGGCCAGCAATCATGTCTGATAACTTTGAAATGACGCGAAAATTAGGTTTGGAAATTGTTCATAAAGGCTATGAAAGAATTATTCATGTAAGTGAAGCGATATTTGATGTAAGTCCACGTTTGGAACGTTATCAATCGTTAAAACAAGTTGCATTTGAAAATCAATTAGAATTCATTCCATTAGAAAAATTAGATAAAAATAACTTTATTAATGATTTTATGGCTAACTTTAATCCTCTTGAAAAACGAACAGTTTTTTTTGGAGCTAACGGTACGATCTTATCAGAAATTATTAAATCATTACGTAAATATCAATTTAAATTTCCGAAAGACTGTGGCATTTGTGGATTTGATGACTTAATGATTGGAGAAGTGATTGAACCAGCTTTAACTGTTATAAGCCAAAAACCTGAATTAATTGGTAAAAAAGCAATAGAAGAATTATTGGATATTATAGGCGGAAGTCATAAAAATGAAAACATCTATATTCCATCTCACATCCATCTTAGAGATTCCCTCTGATGGATATATTTTAAACTGTTAGTTAACCGGTAAACATAAAGTGAAATAAATAATATAAAATTAGGAGGCGTTTTATTATGGGTAAAGTTGTAACCGTTGGAGAACCAATGGCATTATTTGTAGCAAATGAGGAAGGTCCATTAGAATCTGTTAATTCATATACTAGGTATATTGCAGGTGCTGAAATTAATGTGTCGGTTGGCGTTAATCGTTTAGGACATGACATTGAATATGTGACACAAATAGGTAACGATCCATTTGGAAAACATATTGCTGCTTTTCTAGAAAAAGAAGGTATCGGCACAAGCTATAGTCGTTTTTATGACGGTGCACCAACTGGACTTCAATTAAAGGCAAAAGATACTGAAAATGACCCGGAAGTATTTTATATGAGAAAAAATTCAGCTGCATCAAAAATACCTTTTGAATTAAGTAACGAAGTGAATTTAGATGATGTAGATGTATTGCATATTTCAGGCGTATTTTTAGCAGTTAACGATGAAACATATCGATTCGCTAAAAACTTAATTGAACGTGCAAAAGAAAAAGAAATTACAATCGTATTTGACCCTAATTTAAGACCTGTTTTATGGGGTTCAACTGAAAAAATGATCAAAGGGATCAATGACATAGCCTTTCTCGCAGACTATGTATTACCTGGTATTAGTGAAGGGGAAATCTTAACAGGATCAAATAATCCAGATGAAATTGCGAAGTTTTATTTAAGTCATGGTGTTACTGGAATTATTATCAAAAATGGTTCGGATGGATGTTTAGCTTATACCAAGGAAAATGATGTAACTCATAAAACAGTATCTGCTGGATTTAAACTGGATAAAATTGTAGATACTGTAGGAGCTGGAGATGGTTTTGCCGTTGGTGTCGTTACAGGATTAATTGAAGGACTTTCTCTTGATAAAATTTTAGAAAGAGCCAATGCAATTGGAGCTATTCAAGTAAGTCATATTTCTGATAATGAAGGTTTACCAACACCAGAAGAACTTGCTGAATTTATTAAGAATCAGTCAAACTAAATAACAAATAAAAAAGTGCTAATGGGGAATGAATCCATTAGCACATTTTTTTAATAAAAGAGTAGGGTAACTTCATTAATAAATATCATATTTAGAATTATGATTAACTTAGCCCTATAATTAATTCTTTATAAATATCAAAGAAAGCGAAATAATAATCTTTGTAAACATAATCATCTACTTTAAGAGCCCTTTTTGTTTCACCATGTCCAAACATAATGAAAGGGAAGTCCTCATTTTTATCACGTAATAAATTCGAGGCATCTATTACACCTGGAGAACTTTCAACATCATATCTTCTGAGTCACTTTGTGGCTCTTTTTTATTGCTAGTATTTTTTTATACTCATAACATAAAACCACAAAACTTTATGGGATTTATTCACATCTATTAAATCATCATAACCGCACAAAAAGTACATCAAGAAGAGATATCTTAAATTACTAAAAAATTCACTGATGTATATTATGTGTTGAATATAATTCATTTACAGATTATTTATTTATAACATGAATGTAGAAGTGTTATATGGAATTAAAAAAATACAAATTAGTTATATTGAGAAACAAATTCATATTAATTGTGAAGGAGTGTATAATCTATATTGTATCTAAAAAAGTAGTGTAGAGAAAATAATGATAAAAATATTATTCATGAAAAATAATCTCGTCATTCTGCTTCTTTTGCTGTTGAGTATATTATCGATATTTGTTGGTGTGAATAAACTATCGATTGGTGATTTTTTGCAAACTAGTTCAATAGAATGGAATATTATAGTAACTACTCGATTGCCTCGAACGATAAGTTTAATACTTGCAGTAGCAACACTAGCCTTGTCAGGACTATTGATGCAACAATTAACACAAAACAAATTTACATCTCTATCAACTGTTGGAACAATGCAAAGTGCTCGTTTAGGCCTCTTGGTATCATTTTTGTTTTTCCAAAGGAATCGATCCTTAACCGAGCGACATTTGCTTTAGTTTTTGCGATAGTAGGTACGCTCATTTTTGTCGTTCTTTTATATTGAGTTCGACTTAAAAATCTATTGTTGTACCAATTATTGGTATTATGTTTGGAAATATTATTTCATCTTTAGGAACCTATATTACAGTGGGATTTAGTACAAAGTATATTAGCTTGGTTGCAAGTCAATTTTTCTTTAATAAGTTCTAATAATCATCAGCTAATTTTATTATCATTACTGTCTATGATTGGAAATATTATTGGTGCATATTATTTTTCAGTTATGGGTTTAGGAAAAAATTTCGTTATTCAATTAGGGGATACCTATGGAAAGATTATATTTATTGGTGTTTTTTTTATTTCATTTGGTGCAACAGTTGTTTTATTAACCGTTGGGACTATTCCGTTCTTAGGATAATCATCCCTAATATGGTTTCTTTGTTTAAAGGCGACTACTTTAAACATAATTTATTTTATGTAACAAATTACGATGCTATTTTCATTTTAGTGTGTGATATCTTATCAAGAATTATACTTTTTCCTTATGAAATTCCGGTAAGCGTTATTGTTAGAATAATTGGTAGTGCATTGTTCATTTATCTATTATTGAGAGGTGAACTTTCATGAAAAGGAGAAATAATTCTTATGTCATACTTGCAGTTTTGTTATTTTTAGGGATTTTCAGCAGCTTATTTTCTAGTTGCAATCTGCATTAGTATTGCAACTATTCCCTTCCAAACAATGACGGAAAATCATATACTTACACCTAGTATAAAATGAATTAACCCTAAAAGCCGATGAATCTGGGATGAGAGCCATAATGCCGATGTACAATGAAGGATTATTACCGGTTTTTGGTAATGGCCCACTCTTTAGCCATGTATACGATGATTTTGGGTTTATTGTCACTGATGAGAATATTTAGGTCTCAAATCATGGAATGCAGATTTCATATGAATATACTGTTGAACAAGATCCTAATGTCATCTTTGTTTTAGAACGTTCAACTGCTATATCAACAAATGATAGGAGCTCAAATGCTTCAAGTTTTGACAAAAATCCATTAATTCAACAAATTACAGCATATCAAAATAATCAGATTCATTATTTAACTCCAGATTCATGGTATTTAAGTAATCGTGGTGTTCAAGCTTACAAACAAATGATAGCTGATGTGGCAACTGTGTTTGAATAATTTAATCAAAATAAATAGATAAGAGGGATGTAGAGTGACAACTTTAGAAATCAAAAATTTACACGTTTTAATTGAGGATAAAAAAATCTTAAAGGGTTTCAATCTTACTGTAAAAACAGGTGAAATTCACGCTATTATGGGACCAAATGGCACGGGAAAATCAACCTTAGCAGCTGCTATTATGGGACATCCATCCGTTGAAATTACGGAAGGAGAAATCTGGTTTGATGGTATGAATGTTTTAGAGTTAGAAGTGGATGAAAGAGCTCGTGCTGGTCTTTTTCTAGCTGTACAGTACCCAAGTGAAATTCCTGGTGTAACTAATGCTGAATTTTTACGTGCATCAATTAATGCACGACGTGATGAAGGGGATAAGATCAGTATTAGAGATTTCATAGAAAAGTTAGATAATAAAATGGCGATTTTAGACATGCCGGAAGAAATGGCTGAAAGATACTTAAACGAAGGTTTTTCTGGTGGGGAGAAAAAGCGGAATGAAATTCTACAGTTATTAATGATTGAACCAAAGTTTGCTATTTTAGATGAAATTGATTCAGGATTAGACATCGATGCTTTACAAGTCGTTTCAAAAGGAATAAATGAAATGCGGGGTGATGATTTTGGTTCAATCATTATCACACACTATCAAAGACTATTAAATTTTGTCATTCCTGATTTTGTTCATATTGTAATGGATGGACGTATCGTAAAAAGTGGCGATGCTTCCCTTGCAAAACAACTTGAAAAAGAAGGATATAAAGGAATTGCTGATGACTTAGGATTAAATGTTGCGATGGAAGAGTGAGGAGGGGAACATGACAGAAATTAATACTTTTGACAAACACCAAAAAATAGTAAGCAACCTTTCTATGAAATTAAATGAACCAGACTGGCTACTAAACTATCGACTCAATGCACTTATGGCGATAGATGAATTGGATCTTCCAAAAATCGAGCGTATTAACTACTCAAATTGGGATTTATGGAATGCTTCAATAGTCCAAAAACAATTTAATGAATGGAATTTTGCAATTGAAAAGCAAAGACATTCTCAAAGTGACGAGGGGATATTAGTTCTAGATTTTGAACAAGCTTTTTCAAATCATAAAGATTTGTTTAAAGAGATTTATAGGAAGTCTGATTTTATCAAAAACGACAATTTATTTAATGCTTTCACAATGGCATTCTTGACAGATAGTCTATTTATTTACATTCCTGAAAATTATCATTCAAATAAGGCTCTTGAGTTATCTTTTATTCTTAATAACGAAATTTCTAATCGACAAGTATTGATTTATGCAACAGCCAACTCATCAGTAGAAATCATTGAGAAATATATAAATAGAGAAAACGAAGTAGATTTTAAAGCAAATATATTTATTCAAATACTAGCAGACACAGGAGCAAACGTTCAATATTCTGCTTTAGATCAGTTTGGAAAGAATACAACAGCATTTATTCAAAGAACTGCAAAAATAAGTAAAGATGCGGTTGTCAATTGGGCATTAGGTGCAATGAGTGACGGAAATGTTATTGAAAATGTGTATGTAAATCTAGATGGCCAAGGGTCATCTTCAGATGTAAAAACAGTTGCTATCACTTATGAAAACCAAACCCAAGGATTAAATATCAACATTACAAATATTGGTAGAAATACTGAGGGAAATATTTTTCAACATGGCGTAGCTTTAGATAAATCAACTCTAAGCTTTAATGGTATCGGAAATATATTGAGAAATTCGAAAAATAGTGATGCTCAACAAAAATCACGTGTCTTGATGTTATCTGATGAAGCAAGGGCGGATGCTAATCCGATATTATTAATTGATGAATATGAGGTACAAGCCGGTCATGCTGCTTCTGTCAGTCGAGTGGATCAAGAACAACTCTATTACTTAATGAGTAGGGGACTTGAGAAAAAACAAGCTGAGAAGTTAATGATTCGTGGTTTCTTAGGCATCGTATTATCCGAAATTTCAATTGAAGAAGTTCGACAAGAATTAATCGATACTATTGAAAGAAAGTTGGCTAAATATGACGATTGATTGGACTAACGTACGTGAAGATTTTCCAATTTTAAAACGGAAAATAAATGATCAATCATTAATTTATTTTGACAATGCGGCGACTACTCAAAAGCCAAAACAAGTAATAGATGCAATAACGAATTACTATCAGAACTATAATGCAAATGTTTATCGTGGTGTACACACTCTTTCAGGAGAAGCTACGCAAGTCTATGAAGATGTTCGCGAAAAAGTTTCTAAATTTATCGGAGCTAAACAAAAAGAAGAAATTATTTTTACAAGAGGTACAACTTCTAGCTTAAATTATTTAGCTAAAAGTCTAGCTTCAAAAATCAAAGCGGGTGATGAGATCTTACTCACCTATATGGAACACCATTCCAATATTATTCCTTGGCAACAATTAGCAAAGGAAAAAAATGCTAATTTAGTTTATGTTCAATTAACCAATGACGGAAAAATAGATATAGAAGACTATAGAAAAAAATTAAATACTAGAACAAAAATTGTTGCTTTTACTCATGTTTCAAATATCTTAGGTACGATAAATCCAGTTCAAGAAATGACAAAAATTGCTAATGAAAAAGGGGCCATCGTAATTGTAGATGGAGCTCAAGCTGTTCCTCATTTTGAAGTAAATGTTCAAGCACTTGATGTAGATTTTTATGTGTTTTCGGGACATAAGATGTTAGGGCCAACTGGAATAGGTGTTCTATATGGAAAAATGCAATGGTTAGAGGCAATTGAACCAGCGGAATTTGGTGGAGAAATGATTGAGTTTGTACAAGAATACAAAAGTACTTGGGCAGCAATTCCAAAGAAATTTGAAGCGGGAACGCCGAACATTTCGGGCGCAATTGGATTAGGAGCAGCTATTGACTACTTAAATACATTAGGTATGAAAAATATTAAAGCGTATGAAGATAGTTTATTTAAATATTTATATGAAAGTTTGCTAGATATTGATGGCCTTAAAATCTATGGACCTGATGATTTATGTGAACGATCAGGAGTTATTTCATTCAATCTAGATGATATTCATCCTCATGACTTATCGACGGCTCTAGATTTAGAAGGGATCGCAATTAGAGCAGGGCATCATTGTGGACAGCTTTTAATGCGACAGTTAAATGTTGTCGCAACTTCTCGTATAAGTTTATATTTTTATAATACAAAAAAAGAAATTAATCAGACGATACAAGCTTTAAGAAATGCAAAGGAGTTTTTCAACGGATGAGACCTAAACGCTTAGAGATGCTCTATCGAACGTTGATAAAAGAGCATTCTAAAAATCCAAGCAATAAAAGAACATTAGAAGATACCACTGGAGAATTCGAACTGTTTAATCCGTCTTGTGGAGACCTAGTCCTCGTCCAATTCAAATTAGAAGGTGGAGTTATTACAGATGTTAGCTTTCAAGGACAAGGATGTGCGATTTCAATAGCTAGTGCTAGTATGATGACAGAAATCATGAAGGGAAAAACTTTGGTTGAAGCCCAAAACTTAATCAATACATTTTATGATTTAGTCAAAGGAAATGAAGAAATCGATATAAAACCTTTGAAAGATGCTGTTTATTTACAGGGTGTATCTAAATTTCCCACAAGAATTCGTTGCGCAACGCTATCTTGGCATGCATTAGAAGAAGGAATAGAGGAAGTAGAAAAAGAATAAAGCTAGAAGGAGAGTCAGCGTAGAGATGCATGAAAATGTACCAACTAGAAGTGAATACCAATATGGTTTTCATGATGATATTGAATCTTTGTATGATACAGGGAAAGGTTTATCTGAAGAGATTGTTCGGGATATTTCAGCTAGAAAAAATGAACCAGAATGGATGCTGAACTATCGATTAAAAGCTTATAAACATTTTTTAGACCGTCCAATGCCCACATGGGGAGCTGACTTATCAGATATTGATTTTGACGATTATACATTTTATAGAAAACCATCTACAGGACCAGCACGTACATGGGATGAAGTACCAGAAAAAATCAAAAAGACATTTGATCGACTAGGAATTCCAGAGGCCGAACGTGCTTATCTTGCAGGGACGGGTGCACAATATGAATCTGAAGTTGTTTATCATAACTTAAAAACGGAATATGAAAAATTAGGAATTGTTTTTATGGATACAGATACTGCATTACAAGAATATCCAGAAATTTTTAAAGAATATTTTGGAACGCTTGTACCTTATGATGATAATAAATTGGCCGCTTTAAATGCAGCCGTTTGGTCTGGTGGAACTTTTATTTATGTCCCTAAAAATGTCCGTGTAGAAGTACCCGTTCAAATGTATTTTCGTATAAATGAAGCGTCGATGGGGCAATTTGAACGGACTTTAATTGTAGTGGAAGAGGGGGCGAGTGTAAATTACGTTGAAGGTTGTACAGCCCCTACATTTTCAGCGAGCTCCTTACATGCAGCAACTGTAGAGATTATTGTTAAAAAGGATGCATATTGTAGATATACAACCATTCAAAATTGGTCCGATAATGTTTATAATTTAGTCACAAAAAGAGCAGTTGCTGAAGAAGGTGCAACGGTTGAATGGATTGACGGAAACATCGGTGCAAAAATAACAATGAAATATCCAAGTATTTTCTTAAAAGGTCAAGGTTCCAAAGGAACAGTGACAACGATGGCAATGGCAGGAAAAGGACAAGTACAAGATACGGGAACAAAAATTTATCATCTTGCACCAAATACATCAAGTAACATTATTTCAAAGTCAATAGCGCGTGATGGTGGATCTGTAAATTATCGCGGTCAAATTTATGTTGCAAAGAATGCACTCAATTCAGATTCCCATATTGAGTGTGACACTATTATTTTAGATGGAGAGTCAACTTCAGATACGATTCCATATAATGAAATTCATAATTCGCATGTTAATTTAGAACATGAAGCAAAAGTATCTAAAATTTCAGAAGAACAACTTTATTACCTAATGAGTAGAGGCCTAAGTGAACAAAAAGCTACGGAAATGATTGTCATGGGATTTGTTGAACCTGTTTCAAAAGAGCTGCCTTTAGTATATGCGGTTGAATTGAATCGTTTAATTAGTTTTGAGATGGAAGGGTCTGTGGGGTAACAATTAAGTCATTGCTTGAAACCTTTATATTAAAGTGTTTCGAGCTTTTTTTAGGATTTCCATTAATTAGTTCAACCACTATTTGCAAAAAGAAACAAATTATTTATATGATCAAAATCTGCATTTTGAGTGGATTTGATTGATTTTAGTTACAAATAAATGAAAGTGATTGATTAGTGGTAGCTTTTGGTGTATTCTTTATTCAAGGAAGTGATGTGAATGCTTACAGAAGAACGGCACCAAGCCATTAGAAATTTGCTCAAACGAGAAGTCATTGTCAAACTCTATGAGATTATTGAAGCAACAGGTGCTTCTGAGTCAACTGTGAGACGTGATTTATCACAACTAGAAGAAGCGGGTGAATTAGTTAGAGTTCATGGGGGTGCTAAGCGGATATTCTCAGTGGATTACGAACCAAGTGTCAAAGAAAAGTCAGAACAATACCGTAGTGAGAAGGAACGTATCGGAAAGTATGCGGCTTCATTAATTCAAGTGAATGATTTTATCTATATTGATGCTGGAACGACAACCTTTTTTATGTTGCCTTTTATCGAAGCAGAAGATATTACGGTGGTAACCAATGGATTAGAGATTGCAACTTACTTAAGCGACCTTAATATTGAGACGATTCTCATTGGAGGTTTCATTAAGCCAAAGACACGTGCGATGATTGGTGCGGATGCAGTCAGTCAATTGAAACAATATCATTTCTCGAAAGCATTTATGGGAACGAATGGAATTGATAGTCAATATGGTTTTACGACACCCGATCGTGAAGAAGCACATGTGAAACAGACGGCTATTAATCAAACTAACCAAGTCTATATGCTCTCAGATAGTAGTAAGTTTGATAAGGTATCGTTTTGTAAGATTGTTGAATTGGATGATGCAATGGTTATAACCAATACCTTAACGGATAGAGTGCGTGAGAAGTTTAGTAAATTAACGAAAGTAAAGGAAGTATAAATCATGTTATATACAATTACATTCAATCCAGCCGTTGACTTAGTAATGAGTACAGATCATGTGACCTTAGGTGAATTGAACCGTGTCCAACGAGATGAATATGTAGCTGGAGGTAAGGGGATTAATATGTCTGTCTTACTTAAACGTCTTGGTCACGACAATATTGCAACCGGATTCCTAGGTGGCTTTACTGGTGAATTTATTCGACAACAATTATTGACGGAAGGCGTACAACCAGAATTCGTTGAGGTTGATGCGATTACACGTATTAATGTCAAGCTGAAAGCAGCTGAGGAAACGGAGATAAATGCGAAGGGACCAGTGATTCATCAGGCTGATATTGATCAACTTTTCCAATATTTTGATTCTAAGCTTACGGGGGAAGATGTTGTTTTTCTTGCAGGGAATACAGCTCCCGGTATGACGAGTGACCATTATGTTAAAATAGCTAAGTTATGCAAGGAAAAAGGCGCTAGATTCGTTCTGGATACTAATAAAGACTTATTAACTGCTTGTTTGGCCTATCAACCGTTCTTGATTAAACCTAATATTCATGAACTAGCTGAAATATTCAATGTCGAAATTCAAAGTCACCAAGAAGTGATTTATTACGCTAGGGAATTGCAACAGCGAGGTGGACGAAATGTCATCATCTCATTGGGTGGAGATGGCGCCTTCTTATTAACAGAACATGGAGAGATTTATCAATCTTCAGTGCCTAAAGGTCAAGTGATTAATTCAGTCGGTGCAGGGGATTCTATGGTTGCTGGATTTACTGCCAAATATATAGAGAGTCAAGATTATATAGCAAGCCTTCGTCAAGGGGCAGCTTGCGGAAGTAGCACCGCTTTTTCAATAGGTATTGCACAGTTAGATACAGTGAATCAATTAGTAGATGAGATAAAAATTACAAAGATTGGAGTTTAAGATAATGAAATTAGCAGAGTTATTCGTCAAAGATGCGATGGATCTATCACTAGAAAACACAGACAAAAAAAGTACATTACGTTATCTCGCTGAGCGTTTTGCACAAGCCGGTGGAGTAAGTGATGTAGATAGTTACGTTAAGAAATTAGAAGCGAGAGAGGCTCAATCGACTACGGGTGTCGGGGATGAGATTGCGATTCCTCATGCACAAGATGCTTCCATTAAGCAAGCAGCAATCGTCTTTGCACGTTCTAATGAAGGGGTCGAGTGGGCATCATTCGATGGGCTACCAGCTAAGTTAATCTTTATGATTGCTGCTCCTGAAGGGGGTGGAGAACATCTTCAAGCCCTAGCAAGTCTCTCAAGTATATTAATGAATCCTCAAGCTAAGGAAGCTTTATTGAACGCCCAAACATCAAAAGAAATTGTGGATATTATTGCCAGCTTTGAAGCAGAAAAAGAAGAAGAAAAAGTACAAGCGGCAGTATCTTCTATTGATGAAAAAGCTCAAACTGCTGGAGATATTTACTTACTTGCAGTAACTGCATGTCCAACAGGAATTGCCCATACTTATATGGCCGAAGAGAAATTGAATCAGGCAGCTAAAAAAGCTGGTTATGATATTAAAGTTGAAACAAATGGACAAACAGGTGTTGGGAATCGCTTAACTTCAGCTGATATCGAAAGGGCGACTGCAATTATTGTAGCAGCTGACAAGCAGGTTGAGATGGCTCGTTTTGATGGTAAGCCGGTTATTATTACGAAAGTAGCTGACGGAATTAATAAAGCCGATGAATTAGTAGGACGCGCAGCCAAAGCGGATGCCAAGATTTATCGCGCTAACCGAGAAGAGCACACAACGGCTTCAGATTCTGATGAGAATGAATCATTAGGTCGTCAATTTTACAAGCACTTAATGAATGGCGTCTCTCATATGTTACCATTCGTTGTCGCAGGTGGAATACTTATTGCCTTGTCTTTTTTCTGGGGAATTAACTCATCTAATCCAGAAGATCCTTCTTACAACCAAATTGCTCATGTATTAAATACAATTGGGAGCCTATCATTTGGAATGATGTTACCTGTTCTAGCAGGATTCATCGGTCAATCTGTTGCAGACCGTCCAGGTTTGGTAATTGGTTTCATGGGTGGGGTCTTCGCAAATCCTTCTACCTTATCAGCTTTCAGTGGGGCAGGAATCTTTGAAAATGCTGAAGCATCAGGGTTCTTAGGTGCTTTAGTGGCTGGTTTCCTAGCGGGAGGAATAGTATGGTGCTTACGTAAAGGATTAAGCTGGTTACCGAAGTCGATTGAAGGTATGAAGCCGATCTTCCTATACCCTGTACTAGGTGTCTTAGCTATGGGACTAATAATGTTCTTTGTTGTCAATGCCCCAATGGGCGCGGTGATGACAGGACTTCAAAACCTATTAACAAGCATTCCCTCTGAATTATCCGTGGTTTTAGGCTTTGTTGTAGCAGCGATGATGTCAATCGATATGGGTGGACCTATCAATAAGGCTGCTTATGTTACAGGAGCAGCCTTAGTTACAGCCTCTAATGGCGCGGGTTCAGATGTTATGGCTGCGGTTATGGTCGGTGGTATGGTACCGCCACTAGCCATCGCCATCTCAGCAACTTTCAACAAAAACTTATGGGCACCTGAACAAAGAAACAGTGCGCTCGTTAACTATGTCATGGGAGCATCCTTCATTACTGAAGGAGCAATTCCATTCGCTGCCTCTAACCCATTACGTGTTATCCCTTCACTAGCCATTGGTAGTGGGGTAGCAGGTGCTCTCTCAATGGTATTCGGAAGTGTCAGCTTTGTACCTCACGGTGGTATTTTCGCGGTCTTAGCTGGTGGGGTAACGAATCCATTAATGTACGCTTTATCTTGGTTAATTGGTGGCTTTGTCGGTGCTTTACTACTGAATTTCTTAGTAAAAAGCCCTAGCGAACAATTAGATAAATAATACTAGAAAAACACTGTTCTGTGATTGTAAAGAGCAGTGTTTTATTTGTCTTTGGTGATAAATTATATAAAATTGTTTTAGCAAAGAAGGAGTTTGAAAAATTTTAAGTAGCATACGGTGAGTAGGAGTGTTGTTTGGCGAATGGGTGGCTTTAAGCACTTGCTTAAGGAACTTTGTGTTCTGGAATTGTAACAGTATGACCATAGATTATGGATGTGTATGTAAAACACTTTCATATAAAAAGAATAAATCACACGTACTAGAACCATAAGATGATTTTCTTATGGTTCGGCGTTATTTAATGAGACAAATACGTTAAACATTTTCGCTTAACACTTCAATTTAGCTAATCAATCAAATAAAAATGAATTAAACGGAGGAACAAAATGCTTAAGATAAAAGCAGTAGATGAATCAAATTTTAACAATGTCATACAATTAGAACTAACCGAAAAACAAAAAGCTGCTAAATGGGTGTCCGATAATGTCTTTTCTTTGGCACAATGTTGGTTATATAGGAATAATAATGATTCATTTCCTAATGCTATATATTGGAATGATAAAGTGGTTGGCTTTGTATTGTATGAAATTGAAGCCGATAGCAACGAATTCATGATCTGGCGTATTATGATTGGCCAACAATTCCAAGGCAAAGGATATGGTAGAAAAGCTATAAAGGAAATTATTAAATATACAGAAAACAATTATCCAGAACGCATATTAGTAGCAGATTATGTCCAAGGAAACGAGCCAATGAAGCATCTGCTAATTAGTCTAGGTTTTAAAGAAGTAGGCTTTAATGAGGAGTATAACGAACATGTATTGCATTACCGGCATAAGTAACAAGAATTAGTCTAAGACAATTTTTCTTAAGCAACTAAACAGCTTTTGATAAATTGTCTTTTGAATTGCACATAAAGTGAAAGGAAGAGAGTGATGCATTTGATCATTAAATAAATCAGATAATATCTTAAATATTATATGGGTTTACATAATATATAGTAAATTTAACATGTATGTTTATTTCAACATTACCTATGATATTTTAATTATAAATGAGTTAAATATTACGATAGTTAATTGATGTATAATTAATATAAATTTCAAGATCTACTAATCGAAATGATTAGTAGGTCTTTTTTTGTTTGAAAAAATAAAAGGACGTGTAAATAAATGGAAAACACACAGAATGCAACTTCTTGCCAGCGTGACAAGAAGTTAGGTAAAGTAATTGCTATCGCCAACCAAAAAGGTGGCGTTGGTAAAACAATGACAACTATGAATCTTGGCTACTCGCTAAGTAAACAAGGATATAAGGTACTTCTAATAGACTTTGATCCACAACACAATTTAACAAACTATCTCGAAGGAGAAGAACATGTTCTTACAATTTCGGAAGCCATAGGGCAAGAAATAGTAGGAGAAACAGAGTATGTAAAATCTTTAATTCAAAAGTATAACGAAACACTTCACTATATCCCTACTAATTTGTCACTATCTGCTATTGAGTTAAAGCTTGTAATGACAAATGCAAGAGAATATATTTTGACGGATATTTTAACAAACTTGAAAATCAGAGAACTTTACGATTATGTACTAATAGATTGTATGCCTGCGTTAAACATGTTGCTAATTAATGTATTGACAGCGGTTGATAGCATTATCGTTCCAGTCGAAGCAAGTTATGGTGCATTTGAAGGATTAGAACAACTGTTTGAATATGTAAAGATGGTTCAAAAACGTTTGAATAGAGAGTTAAAAATTGAAGGAATTGTTTATACGAAAGTTAACCATACAAAAATTAGTAAAGAAGTAAGAGAAAAGCTTCGAAAAATGTATCCTGGTTTACTACTATCTATTGAAATTAAAGAACTGACAGAAGCTAGAAAATCATATGCTGATAGAGTTCCACTTGAACAAATGAATCAAAGTCGATTAGCTATTGATTATGCAAATTTAGCAACTGAAATCTCAAATAAAGGGGGGCAAAAGTGATGTTATCGATTGAATCGATGTTTGGATTAGGCCAACCAGATACTGAACTAAATAACATTATTTTACTTCCAATTTCACAACTTGAACCATACCCTAATCAGCCTTTTAAAATGTATTCCAAAGAAAAATTAGAAGAACTTTCGGAAGATATTAAACAAAACGGTCTTTTAAATCCATTAATTGTAAGAACAATTGAAGGTAGAAAGTATCAGGTACTTTCTGGGCATAATCGCTTAAATGCTATGAAGTTAAATGGTGAAGTAAATGTTCCAGCAATTATTAAAGATTGCACAGACAATGAAGCCAAATTGATTTTAGTTCAATCAAACTTACTTCAAAGACAAGAATTATCCAATCGAGAAAAAGCAGAAGCCTTTAAAATGAGAAATGAAGCATTGAAATCACAAGGAAAACGTAAGGAAAACAAACTACACGCTTTAGAAGAAATAGCAAAAACAGAAAAAGAATCAAGCAGAACTATTGCTCGCTATATCAAGACAACAAAGCTAGTTCCTGAACTTATGGATCAATTTGATGAAGGAGAACTCTCATTACCAACTGCTGAATTGATTGCAGGGCTATCAAGTAGCAATCAGAATAATTTAGTAGAAATAATAGCAAGTGAAAACGTCAAACTTACCACTAATCAAGCAAAATCATTAAATGAATTAGAAAAGAATAATAATGAAATAACTAAATCAGATATCTTGACTATTTTAACAAAAGTACCTCCAAAAAAATTAACAGAAATAAGTAAAGTAAAAAATGCGTTAGTTAATAAGGATATTACGCTAGATGATGATGTCATTGAGGATTTTCTCGAAATTCTAAATGACTTAAAGTACTTAAAAAATCCAGTCATAGAATAAGTGGTGAAGATATGAAACAGAGATCTTATATTTCAACTTTTTTATGTAAGGAGTGCGGTTGCAAAATGGAACTGCCGAGAACATTCACACGAAGGCGAGAAATATTTCACATCAAGACAATGTACTGCTACAACTGTAAAAAAGAAATGGACTTTATCGAAGCAGAAGAATTCAAAGATGAAACTCATAGAAAATTTTGGTGAAATCTTTTAAAAAATTTAACTATCAAACTATGACTAAATCAAACCTCAACTTCTTGCCACGCTGGCAAGAAGTTTTTAAACGAAAGGAAGTGGAAGCAATGTTTCAATTTATAGTGTTCATACTTAAAATAACTATAGACGTTGTATTATATGGTATTTACATACTGTTGGTGCTTATTACTCCTTTAACGAACCTGTTAGCTTTATTTTCAAGAGTAATCGGAACGTTGTTTCTTCTTTTTATTTTATTGTTAGGATTTGATTCTTCATTTCCAACAGCTGATAAGTTTTTGTTCATTCTAGGTACTCTATTAATACTAGCTTCTGGATACTTACTTCCACTCATTAAGGAGTCCATAGGAATCTATTTTGAGCGCAATCAAACAAAGAGAGAGAATTAAGAGGATTAAATCAATGTACATTATAAAAAGAAAGACGTATCCAGCAGAACTACTATGCCGAATTTGCGGTTGCAAAAGGATAATCCCACGAAGAAACAGTGAAAAAAAAGAAATATTTCAAGAAATAACAGTTTATTGTATGGAATGTAAAGAAGATACAATCCATCTTGAAGCTCCTTTTCATAAAAATAGGGAGCACTTTTATCTTTACTAAATGATATTTTGGAGGAATAAAATGCGAGGAATAAAATGTCAAAAAAAAATTCCACAAATAGAACTCATTAACGTATTTAATGACGGTATCGAGCAGTGTCTTATAGTAGATTTTATTAAGTTAACAGTAGGTGAAAATCATGTTCATTAAACAATATCTCATATACAAAATAATAATGTATATGTTAAGAATCATTAGTTTTATGATTTTTACGTTAATTTTATTATTTATTATTGGTTGGGGAATGTCATCCTACCAGCCTGAACAGGCAAATAATATTTCTGCTTTTATTTTAGAATTAATACCAGATTTTGTATTTGAACTAGCAGAAAAATTTTACTTTACGGTGATGAACTTTGTGTTTGAATTATTTAGTTAATAGGGAGTGATGTCATGAGCGATACCATAAAACGATATAGTAAGCATAAAGGTTACGAAAGTTTACCCAGAGAATTACTGCAAAATACAGATTTGTCTTTAGAATCGATTGGCTTAATCGCTAATATTTCTAGTTATCCTGATACATGGATACTAAGAAAGACAGAATTGCAGAAGCGATTCCCGAAAAATAAACGTACTGTTATAGACCGTATTTGGGATGAGTTAGTAGAAAATAATTATATTATACAATTTAGGAAGCGGACAGGTAAGTCTTATGAATACCGTTACTTTTACAACGTTGAACCATTTAAATTAGATGAAATTCAAGAGTTATTATGGCAAAATTTTGATGAAAATTTTGTTTTATATCACAAATCCATGAAACAAAAAAACTTTAACAACTTAGAATTAACGGATTATATTTTCGCAGATAATAAAGATACGCTGGACTGTCGGTTTTGGACTGTCGAAAATCAACAGTCCAAAAAACATGATTATAGCGACGTTTCTTCAAATGTTGATTTTGGACAGTCCAAAATGGACAGTCGAAAATCAACACTTAGTAAATTAACTAATAAAGAGATTTACTATAAAGACAAAGATGAAGAAGAAGATATATTTATTAATAACAAAGAAAAAAATAAATCTTTAATTTTATTACCTACAATGACAAAAGAATTAAAAGAGATTGAAAAACTATTAAAAAAAAATTTAGTCTTGAAACCTGATAGAGAAAAAATATTACTTGAACTTGAAAACCACTATGAGTTGCAAAATTTAAAGTTAATCGAAGAACAACTAAAATGGTGTGAGCAAAAAGAACGGATAAGTAGTATTGGAGATTATCCAAAATACTTCATAAAAGGATTAAAAATGAGATATTCTCGCGAAGGTAAACCTATCGATTCAAGATACGATCATATTGAAATTCCGATTATTGATTTTTTTAATCGCAATTCCGATAACTAGTCCATGTTTCATAAAATTAAGATATTAAACTAGAAAAGAGTGGTGACTATAAAATGAAAAAAATAACACTAGGAATTATGTTGTTAAGTACAATTTTTATATTTCAAAGTAGTAAAACTGTTTCTGCTGAAAGTATAATGCTTCAAACAACAGATACTATTCATATTACAAACGAAACGCAGCAAGCAAAAGTAACAGCATTCTTTAATAGCCTTTTCGCTAATGAAGAAACAAATAAGAGTGTAGAAACAACAAAAGAAGAAAATAATGTTTCACAAGGAGTGAGTAGTTCTAAGAATAGTGATGGAGAAACTTATACAGAAGTATCTTCATCAAATCAGAATAATAACCACGTAACAACACCTCAACCAAAACCAGAACCAGAATCTAAACTCGAATCTAAACCCGAACCAGAACCAGAAAGCATACCAGATCCAGAGCCTATTCCGCAACCAGAGGTAATTTATCCAAACGCTCCAACTTCAATACCTGTTGGATACTTTGCTTCCATGGACGAAGGCCTGTCTTGGGGAGCATATAACTTTCCAGAAGGGGCTACCAATTATCAAGTTTACACTGCTGGTTTTCTACAAAATGGCACACCCTATTACGGTGTAGATTATTATTATGGAAATTAACAAATTAAACGACTTTTTATAAGTCGTTTTTGTATTTAGGAGGTTAAAAATGGAGTTAAACATTACATATTTAGTAATACCACCATAGTTTGAAATGGAAAAAAGCGTTGCTAATTAAACAAGGAAAGGATAAAAGAATGAAAAAATACAATAAAATAAAAAAATCATTAGTTCTGACACTTTTAAGTTCAGGACTATTTTTTATGCCTAATTCTGTTAATGCTGTAACAAACGACGAAATAGGTGAATCAATCATTGAAACTGAATTGATTGAAAATGTAGAATCACCACCAGAAGTTGCTGATTTAGAAGTGATTATCGATGAAGATGTTAGTATAACCGAGGAACATCCATTAGTTGATGAAACCGAAGAGTTAAGGCTAAAAGATGAGGCTGAACTAGCTGAAACCGAACGATTAGCCGAAGAAGCGAAAAAAGCAGAGGAAGAAAAATTAGCTGAGGAACAGCGAATCTCCGAAGAAAAGAGAGTAGCAGAGGAAGCTGAAAAAATTGAAGCCGAACGTTTGGCTGAGGAACAACGGTTAGCAGAGGAAGCGAGAAAGGCAGAGGAAATAAGATTAGCGGAAGAAGAAAGACTTGCAGAAGAAGCAAGGTTAGCAGAGGAAGCTAATAAAATTGCTAAAGAAGAACAAGATAAAAAAGATAAAGAAATATTAGAAAAATATTCTGAACAATTTAACATATCCTTAGACAACTTAAAACTTGTAAGAAGTTCTGACGGAAAATATGCCGAAGTTATGAGCAGCACCACCAGTAATGGCATTTTAACCAATGTTTCCGGCACAAAAATAGGAACTGTATATTACGGTAGAGAACAATTAACAAATTATTGGGATGATTTATATGTTTTATCTATCAATGGTGATGTCGTATTTTGTATTGAACCGATGACTTCTTGGATTGGTGGTACATACTACGAAGGTACTGAATTTCCGGACGAAACCGTCATACTTGATAACTTAGCCCCGTTCTATCCTTCTGATGCCGGTGGAAAAGTTGAAATCGATAAAACAAGTAGACTGAAAATCGAACAAATAGTTGAATTTGGATATAAACAACAACTATCGAATCAAAACTATGCTTTTACTCAACTTTATATTTGGGAAGTATTAGGAGTAAATCTAAATACAGGACAAGGTTATTTAGCAGAAAATTATAATACCTATTCGACTTGGAAGTCTCAAGTTGATACAAAAATCGCAAATCATAAATCTACTCCTTCTTGGAACAACGGTAACGTATCTCTAAAAAAAGGAGAGTCTATTACTTTAAACGATACATACAATGTATTTGATAAATTAATTATACCAGCCACTTGGAATGGATTCAGTTTTGAAAAAATCAATGCTAATGAATTGAAAGTAACAGCAAGTGAAAATGCAGTTGGTGGTATCTATAATTTCTTACCAGATTTATCAAAATTACCTGATGCTGTATCTTTGATTTACACGAGTCCAGGACAGCAAACATTTAGTAGTTTAAACTTTTTAGATCCGATAAGAGCTCTATTAAACTTCAATATATTGCCTAGTAATGGAGAGCTTGAATTAGTTAAAAAAGGTGAAGATGGTAGTTTATTAGCCGAAGCAGAATTTGAAATTCTTGATTCAACAGGTAAAGTTGTTGCAACTCAAAAAACAAATTCAAAAGGTGTTTTACTGGTTGAGGATTTAGCCGAAGGAACTTACACTATTCGTGAGAAAACAGCACCTAAAGGCTATATTATTTCTTCCGAAACCGTTCAAGCAATTATTAAAGACGGTCAAAAATCAATTGTTGAATTTATCAATGCTTTAGCACAAGGACGTTTAGAGATTGTTAAAGAAGATCACGAAACAAATGTACGCTTAGAAGGTGCTATATTTGATGTTGTAGATTCATTAGGAAATGTTGTTGATACTGTAACGACTGATAAAAACGGTACAGCGTTTACAAAATTGTTGGCACTGGGTCATTATAAATTAATTGAAAAAACAGCACCTAAAGGCTATCAATTAGATTCAACTCCTGTTGATTTCGAATTAGCCTATCAAGATCAAAATACTACAATTGTTAATTTGGTACTTACGTTATTGAATGCTGACTTACCACCTTCTATTGGAACCTCAGCAACAAATAACGAAGATGGTAGTAAGGTTCTAGACGCTTTAGAAGAGGTTGTCATTAAGGATTCAGTATCTTATACAGATTTAATCGTAGGCAAATGGTATGAAATAGTAGGACATTTAAGAGATAAAGCCACAGGAAATAAATTGTTGGTAGATGATAAAGAAGTTACATCAAGTATTAAATTTCAAGCTGAAAAAACATCAGGTGTGATTGATTTGTTATTTAAACTCAATGCTTCTGCCTTACAAGGTAAAGAAGTAGTCGTTTTTGAAGATTTATTCAGAAACGGAGTACTAGTTGCAAGCCACGCGGATATTAACGACAAAGGACAAACCGTTAAATTCACTAACCCTAAACTGGGGACAACAGCAACAAATAACGAAGATGGTAATAAGGTTCTAGACGCTTTAGAAGAGGTTGTTATTAAGGATTCAGTATCTTATACAGATTTAATCGTAGGCAAATGGTATGAAATAGTAGGACATTTAAGAGATAAAGCCACAGTAAATAAATTGTTGGTAGATGGTAAAGAAGTCACATCAAGTATTAAATTTCAAGCTGAAAAAACATCAGGTGTGATTGATTTGTTATTTAAACTCAATGCTTCTGCCTTACAAGGTAAAGAAGTAATAGTATTTGAAGACTTATACAGAGAAGGTTCTCTATTGACGAGCCATGCCGATATTAACGACAAAGGACAAACTGTACGATTCACTAAACCAAAACTTCAAACAGAAGCTAAGTATGAAGATGGATTAAAGGAAACTAATCCATTAGAAAAAGTAACAATCATTGATACTGTGTCATACCAAGATTTAATCATTGGCAAGAAATATACAGTAGAAGGTATCTTAATGGATAAAGCTACTAACAAACCTTTATTAGTAGATGGAAAAGAAATTCGTTCTACTCTTACTTTCACTGCTAAACAAGTGAACGGATCAATAGAAATTACGTTTGATATTCCAGCGCATTTATTGCGTGGAAAAGAAATCGTAGTATTTGAAGATTTAATTAGAGAAGGTCAAGAATTAGCCTTCCACAGAGATATCGAAGATGAAAAACAAACTGTCATCGTTAACGATCCTAAAATTGGAACAACAGCAACCTCTAAAGATGGCGGTAAACTAGTTGATCCATTAAAAGAAGTCACATTAGTTGATAAAGTAACATATAACAACTTAGTTGTAGGAAAGAAATATGTCATCAATGGTGTTTTAATGGAGAAATCCACTGGTTTAGAACTATTAATCAACGGAAAAAACATAACAAGTACATTAGAGTTTATCGCTGAAACAGCAAGTGGTTTCGTAAACTTAGAATTTGTGTTTAATGCGTCAGCTTTAAAAGGCAAAGAAATCGTTGTTTTTGAATCATTAGTAAATGAAGAATTAGAAATTGCGACTCATAAAGATATTAACGATCAAGGACAAACAGTTAGAGTAACAAAACTATTATTACAGACAGAAGCAAAATATGATGATGGATTAAAGGAAACTGACCCTAATCAGGTTGCGACGGTCATCGATACTGTGTCATACCAAGATTTAATTATTGGCAAGAAATATACAGTGGAAGGTATCTTAATGGATAAAGCTACTAACAAACCTTTATTAGTAGATGGAAAAGAAATTCGTTCTACTCTTACTTTCACTGCTACGCAAGCTAACGGAACAGTAGAAATCAAGTTTGATATACCTGCATATTTATTACGCGGAAAAGAAATCGTAGTATTTGAAGATTTAATTAGAGAAGGTCAAGAATTAGCCTTCCACAGAGATATCGAAGATGAAAAACAAACAGTCATTGTAAATAACCCTAGAATTGAAACAGACGCTACGGTTAATGGTGAGAAAATCATTATTGGTAGTGGTGCGTTTACAATCGAAGACTTAATTAAATATTTCGATTTAATCCCTGGCAAAAAGTACACAATAAATGGTTGGTTAGTTGATAAAGCAACTGGAGAACCTATTTATGTTGATGGAGAACAATTAATAGTTTCACTTGAGCTTGTACCAGAAACAAAAGATGGCGAAGTAATTATGACATTTAACTTACCAAATGGCGAAGTCTTCTGGGATACATCATTAGTCGTTTTCCAAGAATTGATAAGTGAAAAAGGCGATATTATTGTAGAACATCAAGATATCGACAATGAAAGACAAACCGTAACAATTTCTTCACCACCAGTCACTCCTAGCGGACCACAATTACCGAATACTGGTGAGAAAAATTCAATTATTGGTTTGTCAACTGCAATAGTGTTATTAACAATCGGATTGTCTTTAGTCTTAAAGAAACAGAAAGAAGAAGAATAAAAAAACTCAAAATAGACTTCTTGCCAGCGTGGCAAGAAGTCAAAGGAGGTACAAATGGCAGATTTAATAATTTCAGTTTCAAAAACTGATATGAAACAAATGGAGAAAAATGCGAATACAATTCTAGAGTTAAAAGGACTGAATCCAGAAGAATACTGGTATCAAATTCATTTGCAAATAGTATCTGAAAACTTTGGGTTACTTATTCAAGATACGAACAAAGAGAAGGAGTGACAAATTACATATGAACTTTTTAAAAATTGTTCCGGTTATAGGACAAAGTAGTATTAATAGTATTATTGATGGGTTTACTTCAAGTGCAACATCTACATTTGTTGCGATTGCATCTGGTGTAGCTGTCATGATGTTTGCAGGACTAGGAGTTTGGTTCATGGTTGCTGGGCAAGAAGATACCTCAAAAATCAAGAAATGGTTTATTCGTGTAGTATGTGGGTACATTATTGTAATAACAGCTGCTAGTATAGTTGGTTATATTACTAGTCAAGCAGGGGGTTGGGGATAGGAAGGTGAGAATTAGTGCTTTTTAAATTCAAAAGTAGTAGCTCGGAATTAAACAAAAAGTTTGAGCGTTCAAAAAAATATTCAGTTTACGAAGCTGTTGAACTTATTAAAAATTTGGATAATGATATAAAAAGTGAACAAAAAACAGCTGATTTAACGGTATTAATTTGGAATGAAAATCAACAAATTAGCGCAGACACCATAAAACTTGGAGAGGGGGAAGGGATTGATTATCTTATATATTTAGAAAAGAGACTTTTTGAATTACATAAAGATGATATGGATTTTGAAAGTAAGAAAAAGGAAATTGAAATGTTTATCAATGCCCTTCAAGAAATTTATGCAGAACAGTATAATGCAACACTAATACCAGAGTCAGAACCTAAAGCAAAAAGGGAATTTAAAAATCCAATAATATTTAATAAATCAAAAGTATTGAAAATGATTATATTACCAATATCTATTTTACTATTAGCATTTGTTGGATATAAATTATTCAAGGGTGATTCAGAAGAAACACTTGCAACTGAAAATATTGAAACGAGTAGTCAAATTACCGAAGTTGCTAGTTTGAGCGAAGAAAGTACTTATGATTTAACCTACCTAGATCAGTTGTTATCAGAAAAAAGATTTGAAGAAGCTTTGCAAGAATATCCACAAGAATACCCTTACATTGAAAGAGAAATCTTTTACTTAGGTCTTGATGGAATACCATATTTAGAAACTTTCTTACAAGAAAAGTCTGAATATTTAAAAGGACAATTCGATTTAGCATATTTAAAGAAAGAATTTCAAACAGTAGTAGAATTAAAAGATCAAGCTGACAGTGACGAAAGGTTAACGCAATTAGCGGTCGCATATATCAATCTCAATCTACTTAATGAAGCAGAAGAAATTAACGATAGATTGCAAGTTTCAAAACTAACAGAACAAATAGAAACTGCAAAAAATCGTAACTTAATTAATATGATTAAAGATGGAAAAATTGAAGAAGCAAAAAGCGAACAGGTTTATTTACAAAATCCTAGAGTAACTGAATACTTTAATCTATTAGATGAAGCTAATCAACAAATAGAAGCAATAGAAGAACAGTTATTGCAGGTTGATTTGATTAGCGAAGAAGAAATTGAATCTTTAAATAAACAGAAAGAAAAGCTAATAGAAGAAATAAATAATTTCTTCTATTTATTCTAACCAAACTTCTTGCCATGGTGGCAAGAAGTTATTATTCAAAAATCAGAGAGGAAATATAAAATGAAGAAAACCTTAACAAAAGTGGTCGCATTAAGTTTATTAGGAATGAATCTTGCTCCCGTTGAAATACTTACAGCATTAGCAAATGAATCATCTTCTATTGTGACCTCAATGGACGCATATACTGTTTATGAGAACTCACAATATGGAGTAGTCGTTAAAATTCCAGAAGAACAAACAGAGAATATCGAGAAGGTAGAAATTGAAATCATTACTGACCGAGAAGAAATTGAAAAAAGACTAAAAGGTGTTCCGAATGCTATCCAAGATAGCGTATTTGATTTATTGATTATCCGAATTACAGATAAAGACGGTAACCTAGTTACGAAAGTAAACGCAGAAGTTACAATTAATTCAGAAACAGATTATAGTAAACTAGATAAAATTCTATTTCTTACAGACGATAAAACTTATAAAACACTAGAATTTAGTAATAATAACGAAATTGTGGAATTTACAACTAAAGATTTAGGAGAATTTGCTCTTGTGTTTGAATTAGAGGATAAAGCAGCTGCTGAAAGAGAAAGAGATCAAAACTTAAGTGACATCGCTAGTATTCTTGATGAAGACACTGATGATGAAACGCTAGAAGATATTTCAAGTATTCACCCAGAAGAACCAGAGCCTGAAAAACCAGAAAGACCAGAACCGGAACCGGAAGAACCCACAGATCCAGTAGAGCCAGAAGAACCAGAAGAACCAGAAGAACCAAACATCCCAGATCCGACTCCAGAACCAGAACCAGAACCTCAACCAGAGCCAGATCCGACTCCTGAACCACAACCAGAGCCTGAACCAGAAGTTGAAGTAGAGCCGATTCCAGAAGGATATTTTGAAAGTATGGAAAAAGCTTTAGAGTGGTGTTCAAGTAATTTCCCTAAAGCTTCAACTAATTATCAAGTGTTTACCGCTGGTTCGTTAGCAGATGGCACTCCGTATTACGGAGTCAATTATTTCTATGATTACGATTATAAGTTTTCAACTTTAGAATCAGCAGAAAATTACGCTTCAAATTACAAAGCGTCAAATGCACAAGTGCATAGTTATGAAGTCGTTGAAATTATTGATAGTGATGGGGTAACAAAATATGTCGTATTAACTTCATTACACTTAAACCCTGATGAAACAGTAGTATATAATCCTAATACTCCTGAATATGGATTTAGTTCACTTGATGAAGCTATTGCAAAAGCACAAGAAGTAAAAGACGGTAATTCTGACATCGAAAACTATGAAGTGCATACAGCCATAGGTAAAGACGGAAACGCTTATTTCTTGTTATCTTTTAGCTATAAAACAGAAGAAACTATTGATACTGAATTACCAGTGGAAACAGAAAATGACTTAGATGTTGCAGAAGAGATGGACGATGTTATAGAACTTGAAGAATCAGAAGAAGTGAACATAATAGATGAATCTGACTTATCAGCAGAAGTAGAAGAAACAACTGATACAGAATCACTAGACGAAACCCAAGACGCAACTGATTTTGAAGAAAGTAAAGACACAGAAGAAACTGAAAATGTCGATAGTTTAGTAGAACAGGAAATTCATGATGGTTTCATTGAAAATGGCTTTGAATATGTTGGTACAGAGGGCGAATTCAGCCTATACGAAAAGTCATTTAATGAAACAGAAGAAAGTATCATTTATGAAGTAGAATCAAGTCAATTAATTATTGAGACATCAGCTGAATAACAGATTAGATAAAAAATACCACTTTGCATAAAGCGAGGTGGTATTTTTTGAAAGGAGTAACTATGAAAAGACCAGGATATGTTGAGTATGAAAAACCAAATGTTTTAAAAATAATTTTAGAAAATAGCGACATGCTAGTTAAAGTTAGTGAAACAGACTTCTCAAATAACTTATTAAATAACATTATAAATTATGAACGAATTATTTTTATAGATAGCTCAAACAAGAAAATATATTTTGATGAAAATGCAGACAGCTCGAACATTTCAATTGAATATGAATTAATTGAGGTGAAAACAAATGGCCTATAATAAAAAAACAAAAGAAGAAAAACAAAATGAACTAAAATTAATTACTGAGAAACTTCAAGAAAAAGTTAATGCGTATATTGAAAAACCAGAGAATATCGCTGAATTTGTAACTTTTAGTAGAAAATTTTATCAGTATAGTTTCAATAATAAACTTCTCATTTACGATCAAATGCCTGCTTCTGCCTTTGTAGCAAGTTTCACTGATTGGAAGAATAAAGGTTATGGTGTGAATAAAGGTGAGAAAGGATTAAAAATATTTCAACCTGTTACAAAAAAAGTATTTCAAAGAGCTAATAAAAACTGGTACGCAATTTATGAAGCCACGCCACAAGAAAAAGAGTTGATAAAAGAAAATAAAATAACGATAAAAAATGAGTATGTCGGTTCGAAAATCGGACATGTATTCGATATTAGTCAAACAAACGTACCGATCACAGAATATCCAACAATTATTAAACGATTAGTAATATCTGACTCTGATCGGACTTATGAAAACTTTATTCAAGGTGCAAAGGAATTCGCCAAGAATAATAATGTACCCATTGTTGATAAGAAAGTAGAAGGTATTGCAAATGGTTTTTATACTCCAAATACTCACAGCATTACAATGAGTAATCAACTAGATAGCCAAAATTATTTTTCAACATTGATTCATGAATTAGCTCACAGTCAATTACATCAAAAGGGAAACATATTAACCAGTGAAGAAAAAGAAGTTCAAGCTGAAACAACCGCTTCGATAGTCTTACAATTTTACGGTGTTGAACATACCGAAGGTAGCCTATCGTATATAAAAAGCTACGGCACGACACTTAGTGACGAGAAAAAATATGATTTAATGAAAGATACAATTGAAACTGCAGTAGAGATTACACAAGGGATTGACGATTATTTAATAAATCTTAAAAAAAATAAAGAAATAGAAAAAAAGGACTTCAATAAAATAAATGAACCTAATAATGAAAAAATAACCAAGAAAATCGCGTACCAACCTGAAAGATAACTTCTTGCCACACTGGCAAGAAGTTAAAGGGGGCAAATTAATGAAAGCATATATTGGAAAAGCTTATATAGAAAGTGAACATAATTTTCAAAGATACATTATATACGCTGGTTCCGCCTATATCGCAAAGATGGTCTTGTTTCAAGCGGGTATTATTTCAACTAATTCTTCCGAAAACTTTGAAATATATAGAGAAAGAAACTTTGATGATAGTGAAAATGCATCACATTATGAAATTACAAAACTTCAATGGAAATTAGGTTGGAAATTTTACGGTATGAACCCACCAGACCCAGAAACAAGTATAGAAAAAGATTATAAAAGGTGGTATCAAACAGAGTATTTAACTATTAAAAGTGTAGATAAAAAGAGGTGAAATGATGACAGATAAGAAAAAAAATTTAATGGTCGTGTTTTTGTTAGCTTATATTTCTTCAAACTTTTTAGGTAACTTTTTACAAAACATTTCAAATATTTTAACTGGTGAACTAAGTAATCAATTTTTATGGTTAATAAAACCATCAATTAAATTTATTATCTTCTATCTTTTATTCAGTATCACTTTCGGTTTTATTATTTTAAGGTTTAGAGAATTTTATCAAACTCATTTCGGCGATTTAAGACAAGGTAACAAAGCAAGCTCAAATTGGGCCTCCAAAGAAGAAATAGAAGTATCGTATAAAAAAGTAGATTATGTTCCTAAGAAGGATTTAAGTTTAAGTGTACCAGACTATGAAGGATCTGGCGGTATTTTAATCCACCGAAACAATGATAAAGCGTTCATTGATACATCTGACTCACATGGGTTGATCGTAGCAAGGACGAGAGGTGGGAAATCACAAACAAAAACACTTCCTGATATTGATTTACTTTCAAGAAGTGAAGAAAAGCCACATTTAATAATATCATCAGCTAAGTATGAACTCGTAGAAATGACAAAATTAGAGTTAGAAGTAAGAGGATATGAAGTTCATATATTTAATCTAATTGATCCAACCAAGGGGATTCAATATAACCCTTTAGATCTTATTACTAAAAACTATCAAGATGGAAAGATTGGAAAAGCAGTAGAGCTAACAAAAAGCTTCACGCATAGTCTTTACCATAATCCAAAAAGTAAAGATCCTCTATGGGAAGAAGCTGCAATGTCATTAGTCAATGGTTTGATATTAGCTTTATGTCATGAATCAGTAGGAAAGCATATTGATGTATCAAATCATAAACCAGAATATGTTACTTTACCAAATGTATTGCGATTTCTAGAAGTTTTAACAAAGACTGCCAAAAAGGAAACGCAGTTAATGGATATTTATTTTGAAAATTTAGATATGGATAATCCAGCTAGAATGCAATTTACAACTGTGAAGGCTTCTGAAAAAACAATGAGAAGTTCAATTGTCGCTGTTGCAATTTCAAAATTAAATCTATTTATCTCTCCTGACATTGAGATTCTGTTATCGGCAAATACTCTGCCATTTGATAAATTAGCACAAGAAGAAAAACCACAAGTTATCTTTCTGACTATGCCAGACTATACGAACGCAAATAATATTATCTTTTCCACATGGATTGAACAAGTCTATTATCATCTTTCGATTGTTGCAAGCCAAAGTAACGATAGATTACCAAAACGAATATTCTTTCTGTTAGATGAATTTGGCAATTTACCTAAAATTAAATCCTTAGAGTCTATGATTTCCGTCGGTGCAGGGAGAGGAATGTTATTTAACTTTTATGTACAGGATTTCTTACAATTTAAAATGATTTATGGTCCAGAAGTAGGTAGTTTCGTAGAATCACAAATTATGACAATTCATTATTTATCGTCAACTAGCGAAGAAACGAATAAGAAAATTGCTGATATGTTAGGTAAATATGAAGTGATTGAAAAAAGTAGATCAGGAAAAAAATATAGTTTAAATCAATCAATTTCAGAATCAGTTATTGACCGATACTTGATGAGACCATCCGAACTAAAAAATTTATTAGAGGGAGAAAATGTAGTTATTAGGTCAAAAAGAATAGGTGAGAACGGAGAAGATGTAGTACCTAACCCTATTCGAAATATCGGAGAGAACCGTTTCAAAATGGCCTATGATTATTTAGGAGATTTCTTTTTCAAAACAGATTTTGAGGAACTAAGTATAAAAAATAATATTTTAGATGGCACTATAAAATCAAATTTTAGAACTTTTTTATCGGATATAACTAAAAATAAATTTCGTTCAAATAATAATGTAGGTGAAAAACTAAAACCTCTTCCTCTCAAAGAAAGTCAGTATCATGCACAACTAAGTAAACCAGCTTTCAATGAGACAGAAGAATTCCAGATTATTAAGAAACAAATACTAGGTTCAATGCCAAGTTTAATTGTTGAGTTTAATCAATTAAGTAATGCAAAAGAATTTGAAGAATTTGTAGAAAAACATAACCATTCATTAGAAAGGATAGGTGTTGGCTAATCGAACCAGAATTACAATTACTAATGGATTATAAAGAGTATTTACAGTTAGATAATGTCTTTACTTCACCATTCCGAAGTATTGCTTGGACGATTATAAAAGGTCTGATGGAATTTTTAAATTCAGTCCAGCAAATTGTGTTAGATGTATTTGATTTTTCAGGAATCTTTCAAAATGAATATATGCAACAATTTTTAACAACATACAGTACAGTTGCTTGGGCAATTGGAACATTGGCTTTAGTTCTATGGGGGTTGCGTTATATGTATGACGATAGAGTGAGAATAAAAACACTCTTTGACTCTTTTTTGCTTGGTTTAGGAACACTACTCTTAGGAACACTCATTATCGGAAACTTAACCACGGTAGGCATTCAAATCGCAGAGTCCTTTTTAACAAATGATCAAAACAACAGTTTTGCTTACGAGGTATTAAATAGCAATACGATAGATATGTATCGTGTTTTAAATGATGGAGTTGAACCAAAACAAGCGAAGGCAAACATAAATGAAACTAATATCCACTATATAGATATTAACGAAACCCTCAAAAAAGATGATTTAAACGATAAAGTAGCTCAAAAGGCAATTGAACATAAAGTTCATATGCAGACAGAAGGCTCATTGGCGCTAAAAAAAGTTAACGATTACTTATTTATTGGGATTGAACAAAACTATTCCCGCTATGTCTTTAATGGTTGGGTGATTGTTTTTTTCCTTATAACCTCAATCTTAGCTTATATTTTAACAGCCTTTAAATTTGTACAGTTAATGTTTGAAATTGTGTATAACCAAACGCTCCTTCCACTTTTTGCTTTTAGTGATTTAAATGGCGCTAAAATATTAAAAATGATTTTGAATAATATTAAAAATGCGATTATATCTATGATTATGATATCAATGGTCTTAAAGGCATATTATATCGCACAAGTATTTCTCGTTTCGCTGGATATCGGAGTCTTTACGCAAATTATCATTCAATTTGCATTAGCAATCAGTGTAATTGATGGACCAAAAATAGCTCAAGAAGTGACGGGTAATGACGCTGGTCTTAAATCAACAGGTCTTGCAATGTTCGGGGTTGCAAAAGGAGCAGGAAGTGCAATAACTGGTATGAGTAAAGGTGGTAATACATTAGGAAACATTGGAAAGAGTATCGGCTCTAAAGCTATGGACTTAGGTGTAGGCATGAATAACTTAAAACGTGATAATGACGCAATTAATGCTAGTTCGACTCAAACTAAATCAAGTTCGAATGGTTCTCCAAATGATCGAGATAAAGAAATTCAAAGTGAAATGAGAAATAGTCCTTTAGGTACTCAACATACTATGAGTGGCAATGAGTCACATACTGGCTCAACACCAAATAACACTCAACCTGTTAAATCAGCTGAAAAAGAACCTTTATCAGTACATAAACAACGAGGTTCTAATTCAGTGCCTAACATTCAAAAACCTACTACGCAAGCAAATTCAGGAATGGCTAATAATAGTAACCTTGGTGTAGGCTTAGGCAGTAACAAACAAGATAAAGAATCTTCAATTAAGGATGAAAAACCTCTTAGCAGTCAACAACATTTACAAGCGGATCTCGGTAAATCCTTATCAGGTAAAGATACTGATTTAAGTCAATCAGCTAAACGCTCAATCGGAAGCTCACCAAATGTACCGATAGCGCCGAATGTGGGCCAAGAAGTAGCAAGAGGAAATTTAACTAACCAAATAGTTAATCCGAACCAGATTCCTTCTACAAACATAAATTTCAAAACAGAGAAAAGCACACAACAAGACACAACAACATCACAAGGAAGTCATCCAAACCAAAAAACGAGCGAAAAACAATTAAATACAAACTCTATTAAAGGAATGGAAGAACAACGTAAACATAATGAAATATTAAGTGAAGCGATGGATGAAAGAAATATATAGATACAAATAGTAACTTCTTGCCAAGCTGGCAAGAAGTTTAATGAAAGGAAATGAGAATGAATAATCGAAGATTAATTACCACTTTGTCTCCTGAAGCTAAAATAGGATCTTGGCTATATTTTACTGACTTGTTTGCGATTTTATTAGGGTTGGCCATTTTTATATTAACTCACGAGCTTTTTGGCTATCTTTTTTTAAAAGTTGTATATGGAATAGTAATTGCAATAATTGCTATTTGGTCTGTAATTAGGCCAAGAAACAATCCTTTCAAAAGGAATTATCAAGTAGTAGCATTTGCATTTAAAAGAAATAAAAGTATTTATCATATGGTAAATAAAAAAGAAATATTGTTCTATGAAGATGAAGAGCTCCAACGAGAAGCGCCAATATTTGATACTACACAAAAATATAACATTTAAAGTCTTTGAGTTCCTGATAAAGAGCAAGAAGTCGATTTTAAAGGGGGTGCGCTAGAGTTGAAATTTGACACTCGCAAGAAAGAAAAAGAATTAATTAAGAAGAAATTTATTCCGGAAAAAGAGGGGACAAAAAGAAAAAAACATTTTTCAAAAGTAAAAAAGAATGTAAAAGTAAAAGGGCAAAAAAATTTAACGACATTAGATATCTTGCCATATAAAACAATTGTTGGTGAAGATAACGTATTACAGCTAAATGATGGCTTTATGGATATATTAGAATTGAAAGGATACAACATGGCAGGAATGGATAATGATGATTTATTGCATGTTATTTATCAGTATGAGTCATTAGTTAAAATGTATGTTTATCCATTTAAATTAGTAACTTTATATAGTCCTCTAGACACGAGTTTGCAACAAAAATATTATTTGGATTTAATTAATCAAACGACAAACTTAAAGCATAAAAAACTATTGATGGAATCCTATTATGAAATGAAGTGGTTTCAAGATAATAACTATAATAAAGAATTTTACTTTATGATTTATGCTGATACGTTAGAAGAATTAAGAGAATGCAGAAATGACTTTATGCAGTATAAAGGGGCTCTTTCTGTTAGTCGAATTACCTTAGAGAAGAAAAGAGCAATATTATTTAAGTTTAATAACCCAACTAGCAAAATATTTAATTAACCTTAGTTACAAGAAATTCAGATAAGAGAAATCCAATTTAATAATATCAATAGCTATAATAAAAGGCGGTGGAGAAAATCAACATAAGTTTACTAAAAGAAAAAGGTTATGATGTTGACTTCATATTAGATACTCAGCCAGTAGGAAACATAAGATTTTTGGATAATATGACACAAACAGGTAATGCCTATATGGCTAGCCTGTATTTTTATCGCTATCCATCACAACCAGAAGGCTTATGGCAGGCATTGATACATAATATAGAAAATAGTTTTGTGATTACAGATATTGCCAATCAAGAATCAGGAGAAGTATTACAAAAAGTTCAACGAGCGATAAGAGAACAATACAATCGAATGATAGAAGAAAAAGAAGCATATGACGCTGAAATTGCACAAGAAGAATATGTGGATTTAAATTATCTCGGTAAAGCGTTAAGACGAACCGAAGAAGTAATGAAATATTTCACATTGAGACTCGTTTTATATGCAGATACCAAACAAGAATTAGAAAAGAGAGTTGTTGAAGTCAGAAAATATTTAGAGAAGAATCAATTCGGAGCAACTGTTTTAGTGATGGAACAAGAACATGAGTATCAAGCAATGTTTTTAGACCACTCTTCCCAATCCTATCTTCCAAATAAAAGAGTAGGTAGAGATATTCCAAGTTCTCAAATTGCTTTAACCTTTCCTGCTAATCATGTTTATTTACATGACCGCAGAGGATTGCATTTAGGATATAGTTTAACAAATGGAAATATCTTCTTTGATTGTTTCGAACTCGATGGGGTTTATCGACAACATTATAATGTAATCATCTTAGGTCAAATGGGATCTGGCAAATCAACTTTGATGAAGAAACTATTAGTTAATATGGGGGCAAAAGGAACGCATTTAAGAGGATTTGACAAATCTGGTGAATTTACTAAAGTGATTGACTATCTAGATGGTAAGATCGTCGCTTTAGATGGTAGTAGCGGAACAATTAATATCTTTCAAGTTTTCCCAACGGTCTTAAATAATACAACCAATGAAATTGACGAAATCTCTAGTTTTACGCAACACAAAAGTAAAATAGCGACATGGTATGGAATTATTAAACCATCAGTAACTAACGAAGAATTAGCAATTTTTGAATTAGCTTTAAATAGGCTGTATCAAAACTATTGGAATGATCAAGATGAAGAAAAACCTAATTACACACAGAGACATAATTCAGACTATCCATTGTTAGAAGAGTTCCTTCAAACAGTAGAAACGATGTTAAACGAGCCAAACAACACCGCTACAGTCCGCACTAACTTAGAGATGATACATTTGACGCTTGACAAGTTAGTAAGCGTATACGGTCAGTTATTTAATCAATATACATCATTAGGAGATGTCATTACCGAACAAATTTTATTCTTCAATATTGATAATTTAATGGCTATGGATAATAAAACTGTTATTGATGCTCAATTATTTAATGCCTTAAATTTATTTTGGGCTAGTTTAGTTAACCATGGCAAAGAACAAGTGAGACAATACAATAATCGAGAAGTGAGCTTTGACCAAATAAAGCGGTCAATGCTAGTTATCGATGAATGTCATAATCTAATTAATCAAGACAACCCACGACTTACTAAATTCATCAATACTATGCAGCGTGAAGGGCGGAAACTGTTTATTGGTGTTATGTTAGCAACTCAATCATTATCTAGTTTAGCACCAGAAGTGATACGAAGTGAAGCTTCTGAAATGTTACGAGAAATCTATACGTTTAGTCAATATAGATTTTACTTTCAAATTTCGACTGCAAATATAGAGCATTTGAAACGACTCTCAAATAATGAAGTTACAGCAGGACAAGTAGAACGTATAGCGCGCTATCCGCAAGGACGTTGCTTACTTAGTTTTTCAGGAACAAATATCGAATTTAATGTTGAAGCCAGCAATAGAGAATTAGAATTATTCGGCGGTGGTGGTAAAAGAGCTGATTAATAAAACATTAAGAAAATCTTATCAAACATTGATGGTGTATTTTTTCTATAAAAATATGAGGTGAAAATATGCTAGTAGAAGTAGATAAAAAAGAATTAGAAAAGTTTTTAAACTTTTTGCAAGATAAAGTAGAGGAAATATACAAAGAAGAGACTGAAAATGCTATTAGGTCATTTTTAAGTAATAAGGAGCATAGGAATGCAAGGAAAATTTAAGTACGGAATGTTTATCGCCATTGTATTAGTAGTTGTAATTTCAGCCATTTTTGTTTTTTTCGATAGACAAACAATCGATACGACGATAATAGAACAAATCGTTTTAGAGTCTGAAATTGACGATATGTCTTCCGGATTAGAACTATCAGAGGAAGCCTCTGAAACCGACTCAATTCCACCAGAAGAATTTTACAATGAAATTGATATAACTTATGCATTCGAAGAACAAATAATGTTAGGACAAGATTTAATAACACTTTTCTTTAATCTTGATAAGGATTTAATTGTAGATCCCGCAGACTATGAATTATATACAACACCAGAAGTTGCTGAAGCTTTAGCACAAGCTAAAAGGATCGAACAACAAAATAATAGAGAAACCACAAAAGAAGTAGAAAATATTTCATTTGAAATTAACGTCGTATCACCACTATCTATCACATATACAGTAAATGGAATTATTACAGAAAATGACAAAGTTATTAATGTAACACATATTTATATAATTAAGTTTGACGAAAATAACAGTAAAATAACGACTTTAGAACAATTAAATAGGTAAGAGGGTTAGCTATGAATATTAAAGCTAAAACAGTCTTTAAATGGTTATTTATAAGTGGTGGACTGGCTAGTATATTTATTGTCCTATTCTTGGTTGTTGTTATTGGAATTGGTATATTTACAAGTGAAGATTCTGGGGGCGGGAACTATGGAAATACTTCTCAACCTACCGCAAGTCTCTATGACACTAGCAAGGAAGAAAAGGCAGGTCCAATTGTAACGACAGTTTGGAATGAATCTTGGGTCGATAACTTTTATATTAATTCAGCAGACCCACCTTATGTTACAGGAGAATACATAGATACATTTTTAAGTACATATTATCCTCAATCCAAATTAATTGGATATGGAAATGAAATTAAACGTTATGCTGATTATTACGGTGTAGCTACTGGAGCATTTTTAGGTCAAATAGCTTTAGAGACTACATTTGGTATTTCAAGTTGTGGAGGGGAATTCAACTTTGGTTGTATCCGATGGTACGAAGGAGCAAATTATCCAGGTGTTGATACGAAATATGGAGCATTTCAAGACTACCCTACTGTAGAAACAGGCATTGAATCATATTTTCATTTAGCAAGAACCAATTATATTGATACAGGTCAAGTTCGCTATAAAGATTATCTAGATAAATATTCACCACAAAATGATCCATACGGTTATAACAATCATGACGACTTCAAAAGTTTATTTTGGGGTACCTTGAAAGCATTTGGATATGATATCTCTGATAATGTCCGCAAAAAGAATCACGCTTTACCCACAGAAATAGTTGACGGAAGAATTGAAGGAACGGTGTCTTCAACCTCAATGTCTTCAAATAATACTTCGGTTGGTTCAATTGATTTAAGTAATACACGACTAACACTTCTTGTTTTAAGTTGGCAATCTGCCATTGAAAGTGAAATGCAAAAACAAGGAGTACCTACTGAATATCTTCCAATTCTTTTAGGTATTCTAGCAAATGAATCAGGTGGTGGTGGCGTAAAAGATATTTTCCAATCTTCGGAGTCGAGAGGGTGGGCAATGAATACGATACAAGATGAATACCAATCTATCGAAATTGGAGTAGAACATTTTAAAAATACATTAAATAAAACAAATCAGTATGGCAAAAGTATTTGGGCAGCAGTAGCTGGCTATAACTTCGGTCATGCTTTTTTAGATTATTTAAATCGGACGGATCAAGATTGGTCGATTGAAGTTGCAAAAGAATATTCAGCGACAGTTGTTGCGCCAAGTTTAGGAAATACAACGAGGGAACAAGCTCCCTATGTTAATGATGTTTCTATGAGTTATAACATTCCATACTATTATTGGAATGGTGGGAACTTTCATTACGTCCCGATGCTGATGTGGAATTTAGGATATAGTTTAGATGAAATAAGGGAGATGGCTTTAAGTGGTGCTAGCGGATCAATGACAGCAACCACAACAAACTATCGCATTTTATTTGGAAAATTTAAAAATGGTACTCAATCAAATTTAGCGGGTGGAGATTTAGTTGAAATTGCTAAGACTCAAATAGGACTTCCTTATTCATGGGGTGGCGGTGGAAAAGAAGGACCTACCGTTGGAATTTATGACCCAGCTGTACAAGACGCAACAAATATTGTTGGCTTTGACTGCTCTGGTTTTATGCAATGGATTTATTACACCGCCTACGGAGTAGATATTGGAGATTGGACTGAACCTCAAAAAACATCAGGACAACGAATTTCTTCATCTGATTTACAAGTTGGAGATTTATTATTTTGGGGAGAACCTACGACGTATCATGTCGCAATGTATATTGGTGATAATCAATTAATAGAATCAAGTACACCGGGAAATCCTATCGGTATTCACCCTATGCGTGGTTATGATTTTATCGTTCGTCCCGATATAGAAAAGTTAAAAACGCAACAAGGAGTTGAATAATTGTGACTCAAAATAAACATTCAAAAGTAAGTAAATTAGAATTAATGAGAGAGTCATTGAATCAAAATGTCTCAAGTATGTACAAAGGTTTTGTCATTTCTATATCTGTTATATTTTTACTTTTAATTGGTTTTGGAATTATTTTTAAACCAGTTCAAGTCGTTTCAGAATCAAGATTAAATGAACTCTATGCGACTGGTAACTTAAAGTTTTCGATAATGGATAAGAAATTGAACGAAGAAGAAAACCAGTTAGTCTTAATTTTGAACACTGACTCTAACCAATTTAGCGTTACAGATACTCTTAATATTGAAGTGAGTTCACAGCTAAGAGGAGCTTCATCAAAGGATATGAAGATGAATATTTATAAAGGAAGTGCAGAGTATTTAGAGATTGTTTATCATAATATACCAGAAGAATGGACCGCACTACGTTTATCCATTTCGGAATCCGGTAATGAACCAGTAGTGTTAATGTTTAATCGATTAGCAGTGACTGATAAATATAGTTTGTTAACTGATGATATGGTCTTTAATAATAATCAAGTTGAACTAAGGTCAATACTTTATGAAATCGAAACTCTGCGGAGACAAAGATTAGATGAAAAGGAAATAGAAGCGGAAACCATTTTGATTGAAATTGAAGATTTGAAAACAAATATTCCTGATCTCGAAGTGGAAAAAGAGTATCAAACGGAACAACAAATTAATGAAACCAATCAAAAGATTAGATCGATTGAACAACAAATTATTATGTTGGAAAGCTCGTACACACAAAATAAATTTGAACAAAACGAGTTACTCGCAAGAGAAGAATTATTAAATAAAAAATATGAAGAACTCAAAATTCAATATGAAAATTCAAGAAATGAGAGTTAGAAAAGGTAAATATAGGAATTAATATTAAATTTCGAGGCAGTGTTATTAGTGGTGTAAGGCGGTGTAACAGGCAGCGTAATACACCTAATACGTGATGAATGCAAAAGAATTTAAGATTAAGAAGGCGGTCTATTCAGACTGCTTCACAAACTTTCTGTCCCCATTAGGAAACCTTGCTCTGCAAGGTATATCACTTCAAGTGATATCATTCCCCCTTATGCTCTAACCACAATCTCCCTAAAATACAGGGGGATTGTGAGAATTCGCTGTCGCGAATTATTTTAAAGAAAAAGCAAAAAGGAGTTGAGTCAAATAGGAAATATTTTAGTAAGAAATATAAGTGAGATTAACAAAAGTATGTTAATAGAATTTCAGAAAGAAAGTGAATTTCCCTCTCTTAATTCATACTTACTACATGTCATTGATAGTCATATTGAAAATAAACTAACTGGAAATTTAAAATTAGGAATGATTAAACATGAAAAAAAATTAATAAATGCTGTAAAAGAAAATACTGAAGCAATAACCAAACTATTAAAGCAGCTATATGAAGATTAAAATAATCAAGGTGTGATTGTGTGACTAAAGAAATTAAAATAAGAAATGTTCCTGATTTTGTTTTCATTAAATTAAATGAAATGTATCATAGTTCAACCGAAACTTCATTTAATAAATTTATGGTAGCAGCATTAGAAAATTACGCTTCCCAAAATGAATTTCAAAGTACAATTAAAGAATATACTGACCGACAAAATACATTGATTGAAATAGTTAATAGAAACACACAAGTAATAAATTTGATATTAAGTCATGTTGATGTTGAGAGGGGAATATCGAATGAAAAAAAAGACAATTCCGATGAAACTGGAGACTTGGAATGAATTAGATCAAATCAGATTGGAAAGAGGGTATAACTCATATCGAGAAGCAATAGAGTATCTGGTTGAAAATTTTAAAGAAGTATCAACCGCAAATAATATTTCAAACGTTGTAGGAAATTATGTTGCAAATCAAGTGAAGCAACAATTTGAGGAATACGAAACGGTTATGAATGAGCGTTTCAACATTTTAAGATTAAGAACTGGCTACACAAGTAAGCATACGCAATTAATCTTAGACATGATAAATAATCATATCTTAAAGCATGATTTAGATAATAGTAGTGCTGATGTTCCAGCACTTATTTCAAATGCTCCAACACTTATCTATACACAAGCCTTAGAAAAATATGACGAGCAAATGAAGCACTATCAGATGAACGCCTATAATAAAAAACAAAAGGAGAAAGAAAATTTAGATGAGTAGTCCTGCCATTGTTTTTAAAAATAAATTTTCTCTTCATAATAATGTCATTTTAAATTCAACTGGTGGTACAAATAATTATGGATTTTATGTTGACTACATGGATCGCGAAGATACAAAAATGGAAGAGAAGATAGAGGAATTAAATAAAGTATCGGACTCTATTAAAAATGATACTTACATTCAGTATATGGAGAATCCATTAAAAACAAACAATGTTTTTAATGAAGGAAGTCAGAGTTTATCGAAAGATGAAATTAAAAAAATAAAAGAAAGTTTTGTTGAGTCACAAAAAAACGAATCACCTATGTGGCAACAAGTATTTAGTTTCGATAATAATTTTTTAAAAGAAAATGGTTTGCTTGCTTATGACGGAAAATTATATGAAGAACCTTTAAAAAATGCGACAAAATTATCAATGAAAGAATTCAAGGATCAAATGAATTTTAACGACACGATGGAATGGGTTGGTGCTATTCATTACAACACAGACAATATTCATATACATATTGCAGTGGTGGAGCAAGAATCGAGTAGACCTATTATTGAATCAGGTAAATATGCTGGTCAACGAAAAGCAAAAGTTCCTCAACGAATCATGAAGCAAGTCAAAAGCAAATTTATTAATTCAATGATCGATCGAAACTATGAACTAAATCGTATCAATGATTTAATGAGACTAGAATTAAATCAGCAAATTAAAGAATTAAATTTAGGAAAAGATATTTTAACAATCAAAAAAATAAATACATTAATGAATGAACTTCCTGCAGATCGTCGACTTTGGAAATACAACAATAACGTATTGAAAAAGCAACGACCATGTGTTGACGATATTACAAAAGAAATTATTAATCGGAATGACCCTAACAGTTTTAAAGAATTGGAAATAAGATTAGATGATGAAGAAAGGTTTAGGAAACAAATATATGGAGAAAGCAAAGAAAGTTATAAAGAAAATAAATTATTAGAATTAAATGCCATGATGGGAAATGCGTTATTACGAAATATGAATTCTGCATTCCCTAAAGAGTCTTATAAAAAATCAAATACTTTGCATTATGAATTGAAAGTATTAGGATATCAAAACAAAAATTTACTTTACAATCTTTCTCAATTATTTAACAAAAATAAGCAAGATTATTTAAATGAGATAAACTATAACAGAAACCAAATTGAAAAAGAAAATGAAGATCGCTTCTTACAAAATGACTACGATTATAGAAGATAAATATTTTCATTACGTGCAAAGTAAAAAAATAAATATAGAAGCAATGTTGGTTATCTCGAGGAAAATTCACGTTTTTTGAGGCATTTGATTGAAATAGCAGTTAAAAAATGTTAATCTTGAGGTGCAATCGAGAATAAACCTCGAGAAAGGATGGTTGTGAATGTTAATAGAATTTAAAGTAAGTAACTTCTTATCATTTAGAGATGAGCAAACATTTAGTATGGTAGCTTTACAAAAATATTCAGAGTTAAAAGAAAATATGTTTAAAGTTGACAATGATTTCTCTGTATTAAAAACGGCTAGCCTTTTTGGTGCGAACGGTAGTGGGAAGTCTAATCTTTTTGAAGCAATTCGGTTTATGCGAAGAGCAGTTTTGAGATCTTTTAATGATTCAGACAATAAATTTTCGGACAATTATTTTAAATTAAATCCCAAATACAAAGAAATTGATTCTTCATTTGAGATTTTATTTTTATCAAACGATAAATTAGTAAGATACTCATTTGGAGTAGGAAGAGAAAAATTTAATTCTGAACAATTGTTTATAGACAATGAGTTGATTTTTACTATATTAAAAGGAGAATTGATTTATACAAATGAAACTTATTTTGATGCTGAAGAAACAAAAATAAAATGGAAAATTAAGAATGAAAAAACCTTATTCATAACAATTTTGGCTAAAACAAATACAGAATTTATAGATTTTATTCTGGAATATTTTAGAAAACAATTAAATGTTCTTCAATGCTTAGGTTCTAGATCTGCTAACTACACTAAGCAATTAGTCAACAGTAACAGCCCGCTAATTCCTTTAGTATTAAGAATACTAAAAGAAGCTGATATAAATATTATAGATTTGGACACAAAAGAAAATGAAAAGGAATTTGAAATTAAAAGTCTCAGTGAACAGGATATTCCAGAGGAAATCATCGAACAAATTAAGTTACACGATATGCAGTTACTTACAAAACATAATATTTATGATGATCATGGAAAGGTAGTAGATAGTATTATGTTTGATTCAGATTTAAATGAATCAAGTGGTACGAATGAAATTTTACGTATTGCTGGTCCAATAGCAGATACTTTGGAAAATGGAAGGGTTTTGATTCTTGATGAGATGGATGCTCAATTACATCCATTAATGACTAACTACATAATTGCTTTATTTCACTCTAATATAAATAAAAAAAATGCACAATTAATCATCAGTAGTCATAATCCTGAAATTTTAGACAATGAAATCTTAAGAAGAGATCAAATCTGGTTTGTCGAAAAGGATATTAAAGAGGCTAGTCATCTAACTTCATTAATTAATTATAGAAAAAATGGTGAGATAATTAGGAAAGATGTCAATTTTAAAAAAAATTATTTACAAGGAAAATTTGGCGCAATTCCATTGCTAAAAATTTCAAATAAAATGTATTTAGGTGATGACTAATGCCAGACACAAAAGAATCTCGCTTTTCTCGCATTTCTAGAGATATTGATACTCAAACTGTAGAAGTTACCGAAAGTATATTGATTGTTTGTGAAGGAGAAAAGACGGAACCCAACTATTTTAAGAAATTTCCAGTCTCTAACTTAAAAGTTGAAGTTGATGGACGTGGGAGTAATACGATAGATTTAGTAGAGTACGCTATTTATAAAAAGGATCAACAAGAATATGATTCCGTATGGTGTGTATTTGATAAAGATAGCTTTCCCAATTCCAATTTCAATGAGGCCTGTAGGTTAGCAAAAAACAAGGACATTGAATTAGCATATAGTGTGGAGTCATTTGAACTTTGGTACTTACTACATTTTGAGTATCTTAATACAGGTATTCACAGAAATCAATATGTTGAAAAATTAGACAAAATATTTCAACAAAATTTTAGTATAACTTACACAAAAAACAGTGAAGAAATTTATCGACTGTTATCAAATGAAAAACAACAAAATGCGCTTAAACTAGCTAGAAAATTAGCTGAACAATACAAGGATGAAGATCCACCAGCAACTAGATATCCAGTAACTTATGTATATAGATTAGTTGAAAAATTAAATCAATACCTTCTGATATGCTCCCCCTAAAGTAGACGCTGAAAAAGTAAAACTACTTTTGGGGGAGTTTTTATGCGTTCAAATAGTAAACATACGTGGGAAGAATTGGAAAGATTTATTCGA